>JAYSWO010000550.1:0-6700 GCA_043717975.1 Ferruginibacter sp.
TTAAAATGAGCTTTTACCAACAATATATAGTTTGGTTATTTTTTTAATTGTTATATTTTCCAAAAAAGTCTATAAAATCTTCATTCATCATCATTGGTATAATTATTGGATTGCCATTGTAAACCTTAAAACATGAAGAAGATTTTTGTGCTTACTAATGCCATAATTTTAATTATTTCTGTAAATGTGTTTGCTCAGCGTACTGCTACAAAGCGAGGTAGCAGTAGAACAAGTAGTAGTAATTATACAACAGCCCTAGGTGTAAAGTTTTTAGATGGTGCAGGTGTAACCCTCAAACATTTTGTAAACGATAAAGCTGCTATAGAAGGTGTAGGATATTTTTGGAATAGGGGAGCAAGAATAACAGGATTATATGAATTACATTTTGATATAGATGGTGCAGAAGGCTTAAAATGGTATATAGGCCCGGGTGCGCATATTGGGTTTTATAATAATAAGTACAGCGATAAATTTGGGAACAGAAGTTTTGGTGGAATTGACGGAGTATTAGGTTTAGACTACAAAGTAAAAAATGCGCCACTTAATTTCTCTCTGGATTGGCAGCCTTCATTTGAGTTTGGAGAAGATAGAGGCTTTACAGGTAGCTGGGGAGGTTTTGCAATGCGATTTACATTTTAAAACATACTCGTTGTTGTAAGTAATTTTCAAAATGTTATTTTCTTATTTAATTGCTTATTTTTATTGCAAAAAATAGAATGAGGTATAGAAAGTGCGTTTTTATTTTGTTCTTAATATTTGCATCTCTAAGCAACAAAGGTCAAAATATAGATGTTATACAAGATATAAAAAAGTGGCAATTGGCATTAAATACTGAGTATAAAAATAGAGCTACTAGCCCTCTAACCGCAGATGCTTTTAAATCTTTTGTTGGGCACGATTTTTTTGAAATAGATACATTGTATAGAGTAAATGCAATACTTGTATTGACCAATAGTAAAGAAGAAATTCCCTTTAAAACGAGCTCTACACAGGTATCTATGCATAGAAAATATGCAACTTTATTATTTAGTATAAAAGGGATGGCATATAAGTTAAGTGTGTATCAATCCATAGACTTAATGAATACATCTACATATGCAGATTATCTTTTTTTACCTTTTTTTGATGCTACCACAGGTAACGAAACATACGGTGCGGGCAGATATATTGATTTAAAAATACCTCCAAAAGGTAGAAAAATTATTGTTGATTTTAATAAATCTTACAATCCATATTGTGCTTATTCTACACTTTATTCTTGCCCAAAAGTGCCTGCTGAAAATGAATTAAAAATAGAAATTTTGGCAGGGGTAAAATATAAACCTAATCATTAATTACCATTATAAATACTTTTTATGAAACTTATTTTAATCTTTTTAATTGGCTTTTGTGCCAACCTTGGCTGTGTTGCACAAATAAAAACTACAACATCCAATGTGTTTGATTCAAGCCAAGCCCTGCAAATGGTAGATGTATCTTGTGGGCAGTGCCAATTTAAAATGGAAGGTAAAGGTTGCAACCTTGCTGTAAAAATAAAAGGTAAGTCATATTTTGTGGATGGCACAAACATAGATGAACACGGCGATGCACATGCCGATGATGGTTTTTGCAAAGCCATTCGCAAAGCGGAGGTACAAGGCAAAATTGTAAAAAATAGATTTGTAGCAACTTATTTTAAGTTGTTATAGTTTTAGATTTCAAATTATGTTGCTATTTGAAATTGCATCACACATTTTATCTATTATTTATTTTAGTAGACAAAAGATATTGCATAAACCCGAAGTGAGTGTATTTGTGACCGCAGTAAATATAGATGAGTTTAATATGCTCACACATTATAAAGGTTGAGGAGTGTATTTTGAATAATGTATGATTTATGTTATTGTTGTTTGTAGGGCTCGGTTTTTTTGCTGGCGTTCATTTCAACGAAAGTCGCTATGAAGCCTGATGCTAGTGATAATACGACGTAGACCAATACGGTAATCTTCAACTTTGAAGTGAAAAATGAACCTTCGGCTTATAACCCAAACAAAAAACCTGTACATAACTTTTAGGTGTTAACACTTCTACCATTTCGTCTTTATTAAAAATGTTCTTCTTTTTATAACCCTTTAAAGACCATAGATACAATTGTTGGTTGTACCATAAATAAGCATTTTCGTTTTGTGGCAGTTTTACAAAAACGCCATCGGGTAATGTTTGTAGTGGGGCAGTATATGTTTTTTGAATATTATTTTTATCTATTCTTTCCGCATGTATGATTGTATCAATGGCATCCATTTTTGTATTTGCCAATAACCCATATTGTTCACCATTGGCTTGTAGCCACAGCGTTTTAAAAAGTTTAAAATCGGCATGCCTGCAAAAGCCACATGGGCGGTGGCCTGCAGCAAAGGCCGTGGCTTCGTCTAGAAAAAATAATTCTGTCCAGCGGTTGGGTGTCATTATTTCTCGGTGCATGTCTTTGTAGTGTAGCAAACAGGTTATCCAATATTTTACCGCATGGTTTTTTACTATTTCTTTTTTGTGGTTGTGTATTACGCCTCTGTTTCCTGTGTAAGTACCATACTCTGGGCTAGCTATTATTTTACCAAATGGGTTAACCCTGTTTTGTAAAGGCATATGATGTGAAGAGTTTAGTATTTAGTAATTTTTTTAAATTTCAACTTTCTTGTTTAGAGGGTTTAGAAGTTTAGTTTTCTTACTAAATTGTAAACAATATGTAAGATATTTTTGAAAATACTGTTTGCCAAATGTACAAATTCATAAGTCAGAAATTATTATGTGTTGGGTGAAACACAGAATACTAAACTAATTCACAAATGCATCTATCATCTGCATCACCGCTGCGCCATCATCTGCACTGCATGGGTTTGCGGCTTGCCCTAAAAAATATTGTACTGTTTTATCTATCATGGGCTGTTGCACATGTTGTAATGGTTCAAATAAAAATGTTTGGATTCGATCGTTTGCCAACACTGTAATCGTATTGCCCCCAAATACACTAAACTTTATAGAACCATTGCTGCCTATGATGGTACAATTATCTATTGAAGTAGCCGCATTAAAACACCAACTACCATTAAATACAATGCCGTTTTTAAAGAGTATGTTTCCAACCACCAAATCATCTGCAGCATAATCATTAGATTGATTTACAGCAATACCATTCATTTTTTCTGCTTCTCCAAAAAAGTAATACATTAAATCTAACTGGTGCGGGGCAAGATCATGAAATAGCCCACCACCCGAAATGCTAGGATTTACACGCCATGCTATGCCTGTATTAGTAAGGGAATCGGCAGTAAGTGCTGGCTTGCAAAATTCTAAACTAACGAGCCGTATATCGCCAATGGCTTTATCTTGTAGCAAAGATTTTATTTTTTTAAATATGGGTTGCTCTCTTCTATAATGCGCTACAACGACTTTTACCTGCTTTGCCTTTGCCGCAATGGCAATGTTTAGTGCAGATAAATAATGTAGGGTTATTGGTTTTTCTACATACACCGATTTGCCTGCATCTATGGCGGCCAATACATAAAATTCGTGCGAGTCGGGTGGGGTAGCTACATATATTGCATTTACTGCAGGGTCGTTTATTAATGCATTTGCATCATCGTACCAACGAGGCACATTATGGCGTTTAGCATAATCAGCTGCTTTGGCCGCATTGCGGCGCATAACCGCTACCAATGTAGAATTGGATACTTTGTTAAAAGCTGGGCCACTTTTTATTTCGGTAACATCCCCACAGCCGATGATACCCCAATGTATTGCTTGCATGTGATATAAGTTTTTTCAAAAAACATTGTATAGGTAAAAGTAGACAATCGGTAGAATTGTGCAAACAGATTAGCAACTAATTATTGGCAAAATTTTTTTATTATTTTGTTATGATTGGTTTTATGTGTTGCAAAGTACAACTACCAGTAAACAAAAATCGTAATTTTACAATGTAATTAAAATGTGGTTCAAACCACAAAACACTATACAATCATTTACAATATTTATGCAAGATATAGAACCATATTACAATTGGCGGCACATATATGCAGCAGAGGAAGATTATAAATCGCCTTTTTATAAACGTGTGTATAGTGAGTTTCAGTATACCATGCAAGTATATAATTATTACATACATCCGCAGTGGGATGATATGGGTTCAAACACACTATACATAAAAGTTTTGTTTGTCGATTACGATCAGCACTATGCCATAATAGAATTGCTTGGAGAGTGGAACGATGCCATAGAAAATGATATAATGACCTTACGCCGAAATGTGACAGATAAAATGTACAGAGAAGGTATTTATAAATTTATTTTAATAGGTGAAAGTGTGCTCAACTTCCACAGTAGTGATGATAGCTATTATGAAGAATGGCATGAGCAAATAGCAGATGATAGGGGATGGCTCCTGTTGATGAATTTACCTGAGCAAAGCAAACACGATTTTAAAAAAGCTCGTATTACCAATTATATTGAAATGATGGAATTGCCCCAATGGCGCACACTTAAGCCTGAGATAATTTTTGGTTTGATAGATGAAGAAATGGGAAGGAGGTTAGATTGAAGTTAGTAAATTTTATTACACAGTTTTTAAAAGGAATATTTTATTGGATGCAAAAAGTTATGTTGTGGCTAAAGCCGAAATGTAAAATGGGCTAAAGCCCAGATGTTTTGTAATTTATTATCCTCGTGCTAAAGCACGAGGCAATTCATAAAGCATGAGGCAATTCATAAAGCATGAGGCAATTCATAAAGCATGAGGCAATTCATAAAGTATGAGGCAATTCATAAAGCATGAGGCAATTCATAAAGCACGAGGTCATTCATAAAGTACGAGGCCATTCATAAAGTACGAGGCCATTCATAAAGTACGAGGCCATTCATGAAGCTTACTATGTTGGATAATTGAAAGGCATTAACCAATCTTATTATAACTCGCGGCTATTCCTTTTATAATGGATGAGCTAAAACCTTGATGTTCCATTTCGTTCAAACCTGCAATGGTACAGCCTTTTGGCGTAGTTACCTTGTCTATTTCTTGCTCAGGATGTGTTTTTAAGGTAAGCAATAACTCTGCTGCACCCTTTACAGTTTGAGATGCTATAAGACTGGCCGTAGCGGCATCAAACCCAATTTCTATGCCTGCTTGTATGTTGGCACGTATGTAACGCATAGCATACGCTGTGCCGCATGCACCAAGCACGGTAGCAGCATTCATAAGCTTTTCATCTATGTTTACCGTTTTACCTAAGTTGTTAAACAGATCTTCAGTAAATTTTATTTGTGTGGCATTTGCGTTGGTAGAACTTAAGCAAGTAATGCTTTCTTGTATGGCTATAGCCGTATTGGGCATGGCTCTAAAAATAGCTACTTCATTTCCTACGATGCTTTTTATTTCTTCTAAACCAATACCTGTAACCACTGAAATCAATAAATGATTTGAAGAAAGAGTTGGTTTTATATCTTCTAAAATTTCTTTTATTTGAAATGGCTTTATGGCAAGGATGATAACATCATTTTCTGCTACAGCTTTTGCATTGTCTGAGTGAATTTTTATACCTTTTTCTTGCAGGGCTACAAGGGTATTTATATTTCGTTTGGTAACAGTAATGCTTTCTGCTGCGCAAAAATTACTTTGCAAAAGGCCTGTAGCTATTGCTGAACCTAGGTTTCCACCACCAATGATTGCTATTTTCATAATGAGCGTATTAAGTATAGAGTACTTAGTATTTAGACTTATCTATTACAATGATAAAAATATAAACTATTTGAGATTAGCTAAATCAACAATTTAACAATAAAACAATTTAACCATTATCAAATTCCATCATCTTCTCAAACAATACTTCATAGTCTTTATTTGCAATAGCTAGTTCGGCATTTATATTTTTATACGCCGTTTCTGTTTGTACAAATTTAGCATTATCGCTGTAAATTTCTGGAGCGCCCAGCTCTGCTTCTAAGGCAGTTTTCTTTTTTGTTAATTCAGCTATTTTCCCTTCCAAAGAATTGAACTGTTTTTTTACCTTGTCTGCTTCTTTATTTATAGGTGCGTTTACAACTTTCTCTACTTTCTTTACCTCTACAACTTTTTTTACTTCTGTTGTTTTTATTTCTTTCTCAGCGGCAGCTTTATCCTTTGCTCTGCGTTCTTTCCAATCTTCCCACTCAGCGTATGAGCCTTTAAATTCTAGTATTTTATGGTCTTCTATTTCCCAAATTTTATTGGCTATACGGCTAATGAAATAACGATCATGACTCACTAATATAATCGTACCCTCATATTTATTTAATGCTTCTACCAATAAATCAACAGAGTGAATATCCAAGTGATTCGTAGGCTCATCCAGCATTAAAAAATTGGCTTTGCTAGCAATGGTTTTGGCCAATGCCACACGTGCTTTTTCACCACCACTCAATACTTTTATTTTTTTCTCTACCGCATCACCACTAAATAAAAAAGATCCTAATAAACTACGTAACTCCAAATCATTTTTACCACTCCTAGCTTCCTGCATTTCTTCTATCAAATCATTGTTTGGGTTCAATACTTCTAGCTGATGCTGTGCATAAAATGATTCTTCTACATTGTGCCCCCACTCACGCTCTCCTTCAAATTGTTCTGTACCCACTACAATTCTAAGTAAAGTTGATTTACCTTTTCCGTTTGCACCAATCAACGCAATCTTAT
>JAYSWO010000056.1:0-2374 GCA_043717975.1 Ferruginibacter sp.
ATATTCTTGAATGTCGTTAAAAGTGCGGTTTTCAATATTGCCTGTTTTACGATTGATCACCATCATTCGGCTTTCTTCTCTTTTTTTCGTAGGGTTTTGGGCAATTAGGTTAAGTGGTAGGTCGAATGTAAACTGAGATAATTTCATATGTAATAAAATAATTTTTTTTATTACATGCCGTGTAAATGCGATTACTTACTGAAAATGAAGCCTTTAATTGGTAAAAGGCGCTTATCATGTTACGGCATGATTTTCTTAAAGAGCGCAAAAGTACGGTTTTATTATGAATGTTGAGCAAGAAGTTTTTGAGCAAAACAACATACTTTAGAAAATATACTTTTAAAGAAAATAATGCTTCCCAAATTATTGAAAATAACTTTTATAGTCTTTTTTTCTTTATTCATTTTTTATACAAAAAACTTTGCTCAACAACAAGAGCGGCACGTTTTTGTTTACAATATTGCGTTAGGAGGCATTACATCGGGTATTGGTGCCGCAATAAATAAGAAGAAAGAAGATAAATTTTTACAAGTATTTTTTAGAGGATTTAAATATGGCTGTGTTGGTGGCCTTTTTTTATATGGAGGCAAAAAAATTAGTTATGAAATAAATCGGCAAAATAATTTGGCTTGGGGTTGGCCTTCAAAATTGGTGCATAGTTATGGCGCTAGTATTATTGAGAGTGCAGCACTAAATGAAAAACATGTTTTTTCAAAATTATCCTTTCCTGTAGGTTTTGTTCGTTTTAATGTACAATTCAATAAAAAGGTAAAAGCTAATATTCAAATACAACCAGGAGCTTTAGCTAGTTTTATCGTAAACAGTGCATATTGGCAATTTAAGCCCAAAGAGTCACTGCTTATTGGCACGCCAATTTTTATGTCTAATTCAGATTATATTGTTAATAAAAATGGTGGTGGTAGAGCTTTGATAAATACGTTTACCTATTCAGATGTATTTACAAATAATAGTTACGAAATATTTGCACATGAACATATACATATATTACAAGGACGAGAATATTTAGTAATGAATAATTGGTTCAACAGTTCAAAAGACAAAGTAGTAAATAAGATGAACAACAATACTAAAAAAATATTCAATCACTTATATTTAGATATTCCATACAATTATTTATTTTATTCGATACTATACAAAAAACCGCCTTGCTATTTCAAAAATTATTTTGAGTTTGAAGCAAAGAGATTTGCAACGAATGATTTCGTAAAAAGGTGTGACTAAAATAAAATATTGCCTGGCACTGCTGCCAACAATTCCTTCGTATATTTTTCCTTTGGGTTAAAAATAACCTCATCAGCCGTACTGCTTTCAATAATCTTGCCTTTGTTCATTACCATTACCCTATCGCTTATGTAATGTATAACCGAAAGATTGTGCGAAATAAAAATAGATGTAAAATTATACTCGGCCTTTAAATCGTTTATTAAATTGAGCACTTGTGCTTGTACACTCACATCGAGCGCAGAAACACTTTCATCGAAAATTAAAAAATTGGGATTGAGTGCAAGCGCACGTGCTATGCATATACGCTGGCGCTGACCACCGCTAAACTGATGTGGGTATCTGTTAAACACATCGGCTGACATATTTACTTGTTCTAGCAAATGAATGGCTTTTTCTTTTCTTGCATTTTTGGATGATGATAAGCCGTGTACATTCATGGGTTCTACAATGGCATCGCCAATGCTAAGCCTTGGGTTTAGTGAGCCATAAGGGTCTTGAAAAACAATTTGCAATTCCTTTCTTAGCAAACGCATTTCTTCGGAAGTAGCTTTTGCAATATCTTTTCCACCAAAAAAAATATTACCACTTGTGGGTTTTACCAAATGCAAAATAGCTCTGCCCAAGGTTGTTTTTCCGCAACCGCTCTCTCCTACCAAACCCACCGTTTCATTTTTACAAATAGTAAAACTTACATCATCCACGGCTTTGTAATGTTCTATTACTTTACCAAACATATTCTTCTTGGATGGAAAATACACTTTTAGGTTTTCTACTTCGAGTACAATTTCTTCTGATGGTTTTACTGTTTCCTTCATTGCATCACTTTTCACAATAACATCTTTTTCATTCATAAAATCATCAATAACCGATAATCTTTTCCCTTTGCTTTTTGGCGATGGCATACAAGCCAACAATGCTTTTGTATAATTATGTTGAGGATTTGCCAATACCATTTTTGCATTTCCTTTTTCTACCAATTCGCCTTTGTACATCACCACTATTTCATCGGCTACATCAGCCACTAGCGATAAATCGTGGGTTATAAAAAGTATGGCCATATCATTTTCTGCTTGCAAGTTTTTAAGCAGTTGCAGAATATTTTTTTGTACTCTTACATCCAAAGCCGTTG
>JAYSWO010000551.1:0-6686 GCA_043717975.1 Ferruginibacter sp.
ACTAAAGCATTTACTAAAAAAGCTGTAATAAAAACTTGTCAATTTGAATATATTGTTTCAGATTTAAATTGGACATCTTAATAATTATACTTGGTATTAGATAATAACAGACCAGACTTTACTTCTGGTGTTAGTCTTACAGGGTTATCTTACCCAAGGGTTACAAAAGCGTATTTTACGGTAAGCAATGGTTTTGTTTATCGTTCAGATAATGCCAATGCATCTCAAGCGGCATTTGTTATAGATCCTGTTTATTCTGATGTTACTTACCAAATGAATGATGTAGTAGCTATAGGAAATGATACAGCATATGTTTTAGGCTATAGTGCTTTTTCTGTACCAGCAGCCAATAGAAAATCTACCATTTTTAGAACATACAATAATGGTGCTACTTGGCAAGCAATAGATATAGTTGTTACTACTACAGCACCTGCATTCACTGCTCCTACTTTATCGCAATTGGCTTTTCCTAGTCGTTTGGTAGGCTATGCTGCAGGTAGTAGAAATGGTATTTTTAAAACAATAAATGGTGGTACTACTTGGACAAGTATAAACCCATTCCCTGCAGTAAATCAATTTCCTCCCGGGTTTCCTAACACCGCTATTACTTATACCGAAATAATGGCCGTAGATGATAATACTGTATTTGCAGTTGGAAATATGTTTACAACAACTGGTATTAAGAGAGTGTATAAAACGATAGATGGTGGTGCTAATTGGATTGATATTACAGGTACAATTCCAGCTTTATTACCAGTAGGAAATATCACAGGTGTTTTATTTCATGATGCAAATAATGGCTATGTAATTATAGGAAGCACCATTTTTAAAACAAACGATGGTGGTGCAAGTTGGGTTATGGATATTTCACCAACAGGTTTGCTAGGCCAAACATTGGCTTTTGCACCACGTAGAGTACCTGCTGGTATTTCTATGGCAAATAGAAAAATGTTTTTCTCTGGCTTTGCCATAAATTCTGCCGCACCTATAATGGAATATGGCAACCCTGCAAATATCAATGTAAATGTAGCAGAGATTGTAGATGGTAGTTGTAGCAGCGGTGCTACAGGAAGCATTATTGCAAATGTAACTGGTGGTATTCCTCCATATACGTATAGTTTAAATGCTGGTTCTTTTCAAACCTCTAATACATTTTCAAATATTACAGCAGGTACAAAAACGTTGGTAATTAAAGATGCGTTCTGCGGTACACTTACCAAAACGATTATTGTAGATGTAAAACAAAGCCCAACTGTAAGTGCAGGACCTCCTAAAACAATTGTAAGTGGCGACCAAATTGTTTTAGATGGTAGCACAGGCAACAACGTTGCTTCATCAATTGCATGGACACCAGCAGCTTCGCTTACAGGTGCAAACACCCTTACTCCAATAGCCAGTCCTACTATTACAACCAACTATACACTAACCGTTGTAAACAGCAATGGTTGTACTTCTACTGATGCTGCACTTGTAACTGTATTACCTTATTGTATTAAAGTAATGGACGCATTTACGCCAAATGGAGATAATACAAATGATAAATGGTTGGTTACACAAGGCGGTGCTTGTACTACACAATCAAAAGTAAGTGTGTTTAATAGATATGGTAGCGAAGTGTATAGCAATCTTAATTATCAAAATGACTGGACAGGTACTTACAAAGGTAAAACGGTACCAGATGGCACTTACTATTATCAAATTGAATATACTTTGGTGGGTGGTAGAAAAATATTTGTAAAAGGTGATGTAACAATTTTGAGATAATATAAACCCTCATGAACCTTCCAATACAACAGGCTTGACAGCAAGCTTGTTGTATAACGGATCTTTAGAATTGTGTAATAAAATAATTATGAGCCTTAAAAAAAAAATTATGAAAAAATATATAATCATAGCATCGTTTTTAAGCAGTGCAACCATTGCTAAAACACAACAATTACAATCTTCTTCATTTTACGAAATGCAGGGATTGATACACAACCCTTCTACTGCAGGTATTATGCAAGATGAAGATAAAAAAGCGATAGCCGGGATAGTTTATCGCAAACAATGGAGTGGTATAAGCGGAAGCCCTACTACGGTAACAGCATATGGTTCCTTTAGTTTACCAAAGCAAAAAATTGGACTTGCTGCTTATGCATACCAAGATAAAACTGGGCCAACTTCAAGAACAGGCGTAAATTTAAATTTTGCCAAGCATATTAAGTTTAATGATGGTGGCGTTTTTTCACTTGGTATAGAAACAAGGTTTTTACAATATAGTTTAGATAGAGGAAAATTAACGGCTACGCTTGGTGCTGATCCTGCATTGGGAACTTCCGATTCTCGTTTTAAATTTGATGCTGGCTTTGGTGCTTCTTATACCAACAAACAATTTCAAATAGGTGCATCTGTATCACAATTGGTACAATCCAAATTGGGATATTATGCAGGCACGGCAACAACCTCAGAAGTAGCAAGATTGTATAGGCATTATTATTTTCATGGAAATTATAATTGGGATGTGGATGGCTCTACCACAATTACACCTAATGCCTTGGCAATTTATTTGCCTAATGCCCCAGTAGAATTTCAAGGTGGGGTAAGGGTAGAACATAAAAAAACAATTTTTTGGGGAATCGGTTATAGGCTACATCAAAATGTAATGCTTTCTGCTGGTGTGCATTTAAAAAAGCAGTTCTCTATTGGATACACATACGATGTATATAATAATCCGTTAAATAGTTTTAGTGGAGGTAGTGGCGCACATGAGTTTATGCTTAGGTATAATTTTCTAAAATAGTTTTTCATTCTGGTTTAAGGTTTACGAAATGCAGTATGACATTATTGAATGGTGCTGCTTTTTTTTCAGAGACTACAATGTATTTCAAATACTACCACAGGTTTTATAGATGATTGTGTACTTTTATCTTATTATATTATCACAAAAGATAGAAGCCATGATTGCATTGAAAGAAAACTTTAAAATAGAGGCTTTAAAAAGTTGTAAAATTATATTTCTATCAAGTTGTTTTTTCTTTTGCTTGTTTTCTTTAAAAGCGCAAGAAGGGCATGTTAGCATTACAAATAACTTAACGGATACAAGTACTATTTTAAAACTCATAGAAAAAGGCATACAGGTTACAGATGAATTACCTAAAGAAGCATTACAACATTTTACACAGGCTTTAGAAAGCAGTAAAGTGCTTCATTATAACAAAGGAGAAGGATTGGCGTCGGCAAAGCTTGGACGTTGGTATTTTGGGAATGATGTAGGTAAATCAATAGAACTTGCAAACAATGCGATATCTATTTTTCAAAAAGATAAGCAGTCATCTATTGATAATATAGCAGACATGCACTTATTACTGGCAGAGGCTTATGATGAGCAAGGCAAAAAAGATTCATCTGCATATTATTATTATTTACTTGGCGAAGAAATGGATGCGGGTACGATTACAGATCCAGAATTTGCCGTAAAAGTCTTTACGAAACTGACCATTTTTTGGGTAAACCTTGACTATGGTTCTGTAATAAATGAAGATTATAAAAAAACGATTCAGCGTTTTTTGGTAAAAGCAAAACAAGCTTCTACATTAATAAAAAACAGTGAGAATGCAATTAGTAGTGTTTATTTTTTAGAAGGTGCTTATTATCATGGGTTGAAAGAATTTGACAGCGCTAGGTATTATTATAGGTTGTATATTTCAGAAAGAACAAGGCTTAAGAAATTAAATATAACTAGAAAAATATCTACTTTGTTTAATATAGCGGATACTTATTTACAAGAGAATAAACCAAGCGATGCTTTAAAATATATTAATGAAATAAAAGAAATTGGGAAAAACCCGCAGAACACAAAATATCTTGCTTTTTATTTAAGCTTGATTGATTTATCGATGGCAAAAGCACATTTTCAGTTAAAAGAATATAAAGCGAGTATTAATATTTTGGATAAAGCTTTGGCAGATATTAAACTTACTGGAACACATTTTAGAAATGAGATTGTAGAGTCATATCAAATTTATGCAGACTCTTACGAAGCATTGGGCAATTATAAAAAAGCATTGGAGTATAAAAATATTTATACAAAATTATATGACAGCATTACTAAAACAGACAAAGTTGATATCATAAACAGGTTAGAGATTAGAAATAGAATGGCAGAGAAAGATAAAGAATTGGCTTTTCAAACGCTGGCATTATCTGAAGCAAAAAATAAAGTGAAAGATAAAAATATATGGATTATTGCTATTTCTTTTTTAGCCATGAGTGGCATAATAATTTTTGCATTGTGGCGAAAGAGAAATATTGGAAAACAAATTTTGCAGCAAGAAAGAATTGACAATCTGCAACAAAAAATAAAAATAGAAAGATTAAAAGCGAGTATCACTGGAGAGGAAAGAGAGCGTACAAGAATTGGCAGAGAGTTGCATGATGGCATAGGCGGTCTTTTATCAGTAGCAAGAATGAATTTTGAACTGATAAAAAAAGAAAACGGATATGCTAAAAATGAAGATTTTATCGATGGTGTAAAATTACTAGAAGAAGCTACCGTAGAGCTTAGAAAAGCGGCTTACAATTTGATGCCCGAAGTTTTGTTAACACAGGGTTTAGCTAGTGCTGTACAAGCTTTTTGTGATAAAATGATGAGCAAAAGTAAAACGATTATCGATTTTCAATCTATTGGCAATAGAACAGAAATAACAGATGCATTTGATTTGCCCATTTATAGAATTATACAAGAGTTAGTACATAATATTATTAAACATGCTACCGCAAAACATGCATTGGTACAATTAAACTTTGAAATAGATGGCACGCTTAATATTACCGTAGAAGATGATGGTAAGGGATTAACAAAAGATGCTTTTGAAAAACCTTTGAGTATGGGGTTGAAAAATGTAAAAGAAAGGGTAGCTGACTTAAACGGAAAAATAGATATACAAAGTTCCCAAGAAAGTGGTACAAGTATATATCTTGAATTTGAATCTTTTCATGAAAATATGAACAGTGTATGATAAATGTAGCTATAATAGATGACCAAGTAATTATCTTGAAAGGGATACAAAAAATACTTGCAGATGCTTCGCAAATAAATGTTTCAGGTGTGTATAGCAATGGCGATGATTTACTTGAATCATTAGAAAAGTTCGAACCTGATGTATTATTATTAGATATACATATGCCTGGTAAATCAGGCACCGAGCTGGCTAGTATCATTTCAAAAAAACATGCTAACATAAAAATTATTGTACTTACAAATGTAGATGTACTTAGCCAAATGAAACAAATGTTACAAAAAGGTTGCCTTGGTTATTTATTAAAAGATGTAAGTCCAGAGATATTAATAACCGCTATAGAAACGGTACATAGAGGAGAGCAATTTTTACAAGAAGAATTTAAAGTGCAATTACTCAATAACTTATCAGGGGCTAATAAACAGCACCTCATGACCCGCAGAGAAAAGGAAATCTTAAAAATGATTGCAGAAGAAAATACAAACAATGAAATAGCTACAAAACTATTTTTAAGTTTACGTACTGTGGAAAACCATCGAAATAATTTATTACAAAAACTAAATGTAAAAAATACAGCAGGGCTCGTAAGGGTGGCTATCAACGAAGGTTTTGTTTAATTCAATTTTGTAATTTCATTCACCTCTTTTCTATTGCTATACTTTATCAAACAATTTAAAGATGTATAAAATTACAAACGTAAGTCATTTATAGGGTTATTTTGTTATTCCATTAATTACAAAGTTTTCTATACAACAAGCGCCCCTGGGTACAGTATTTTTTACTTCCCCAGTAATGGTAACGGATAAACTACAAGGCAATAATTTTGTATCAATTGCTCCCATTTCAATAACATAAAATTCATTGTTAAATAATTGAATGGTGGCCTGCTTATTTAAAATGGTTCTAGTGGTAGGCGTGTCAGAAAAACAGTTAGTATTTTTTTCTTTATCTTTTTTGCATGATAAAAATATAAGAGACAAAATAATAATTATAAAGTACCTTTTCATTTATTTGCTTTAAAGATTAGACTACTTTTATTAGAATTTCGTTGCATGGAAGCGTTATTCTTCTTTCCGTTTTACCACCAAATACCAATCGTTCTCTAAAGGCAAATAGCCCATATCATAACAAAAAAAATACACATCTCCTTTTTTGTTTGTATAAGAATGTGTACCATATTTAAATTGAAATCCTTTTGCTAGCAATTTTTCTCCGTTTGCTTTTGCAGTTTCTTGCCCTTCGGGTATGAGGCTTTCTAAAATGCGGCGGTTTTTGCTTAGTGCATTATTTACATTGCGAATGAAATTATTTATGGGGCTCTTTAGCTCGTTATTATAAGCCGCTCGGCAATAATCATCACAAAATTTCTTGTCAGAACGCCCTTTTACAACTTTGTCGCAAGCAAGGCAGTTTTTACTTTCATTTTTCTGTAACATAATACAGTATTGAGTTTGGTAAAATTAAGAATAATGCATTAGTGGTTTTATCCGTTTACATACGGCTATAAAGGTAAGTAAAAGGATAATCTCCGAGTAAACTTTTTTTGCAGCTACACCTTTGCATTGCCAAACCAAAATAGGGATTGGCTGAAATAAATAAATTTTAAAATCGTGGCGTTAAAATAAAAACGCTGCACAAAACGAAACATTATGTACGCATTAAAAAACAAAGTTCAATTGATTGGTA
>JAYSWO010000552.1:0-6682 GCA_043717975.1 Ferruginibacter sp.
TGTCGGGATGCACTAATCAACAGAGCTAAGTAGGAACATTAAAAAGCCCTGCAATTTTTTTGCAAGGCTTGTAAATTTGCTCCCACTGCTGGACTTGAACCAGGGACCCTCCCGACATCAATGTCGGGATGCACTAATCAACACAGCTAAGTAGGAAGATTAAAAAAGCCCTGCAATTTTTGCAAGGCTTGTAAATTTGCTCCCACTGCTGGACTTGAACCAGCGACCCTCCCGACATCAATGTCGGGATGCACTAATCAACAGAGCTAAGTAGGAAGATTAAAAAAGCCCTGCAATTTTTGCAAGGCTTGTAAATTTGCTCCCACTGCTGGACTTGAACCAGCGACCCTCTGATTAACAGTCAGATGCTCTAACCAACTGAGCTAAGTAGGAATCTCCCCATCTAATTTCTTAGCGGGATGCAAAAATAAAGATTTTTAACTCAAAAAAAAATATTCTTGCAATTATTTTAGCCAACTAAACATACTTGTTTCTTCAAAGCCTATAAATATGCCATTTGTGCGCATCTCAACAGGGTAATTTTTTAAAAAATACCCCTCTCCGCTTGTGTTTCTGCCATTTGCAAGCGAAAACTTATACCTGTGTAGCGGGCAAACAATATTTCCCAAAGCATCCACATACCCGTGGCTCATATTTCCTCCAGCATGTGGGCATTTTGCCGTACAAGCAAATAAGGTTTCATTTTTTAACGCTACACATAGTTTTTTGCCATTTACTTCTACTTCCACTAAACCATCTTGTGAAAAATTTATTTCTTCTAGTGTATCAGCAATTTTGTACCACTTATATGTTTTGCTCATAAAAAATGTTGGTATGATAAAAATTACAAATTAAATTTTGCCAGCAATGGTATCAATTTACACAAAGAAGAAAGCAAGATTCGTGAAAACCTGCCTTTGCCTTCAAGTAAGTTAGTGCTATTTGTGGCTAACTCAATAAAAATACTCCGCCTTGTAAGGATAGCGTATTTGATACATATCCCTCACTTTATTAAGAATCGTTTGCCTGAGTGCTGTAAAATTTTGTTTGTCTATGGCAGATACAAAAACACAATTGCCTTTGGTGCTTTCTTCCCAGCGTTCTTTAAGTTCACGTAATATTTCTTTTTTCACATCATCTTCCAACCACTCGTCAAAAGTATTTTTTTCAAACTGATCCATTTTATTAAAAATGGTAATCGTGAGTTTATCTGCACAGCCAAGTTCAGCAAGGGTTTTGTTTACCACTTCTAATTGTTCTTCGTATTGTGGGTGAGAAATGTCAACCACATGCAACAACACATCTGCCTCTCTTACCTCATCAAGCGTACTCTTAAAACTCTCTACCAAATGATGTGGTAGCTTGCGAATAAAACCAACCGTATCACTCAGCAAAAAGGGGGTTTGTTCAAATACACATTTTCTGGTGGTGGTATCTAGCGTAGCAAATAATTTATTTTCTGCAAATACTTCGCTCTTGCTAAGCCCATTCATAATGGTACTCTTACCTACGTTAGTATAACCCACGAGCGCTACACGTATAAACTCGCCACGTTCTTTTCTTTGTGTGAAAGATTGCCTATCAAAATCTTCTAAACGTTTTTTAAGTACGCTTATTTTATCTTTTACAATACGTCTATCCGTTTCTATTTCTGTTTCTCCAGGACCTCTACTTCCTATTCCACCACCTTGGCGCTCCAAATGCGTCCACATACCCTTTAAGCGTGGCAAAATGTATTGGTATTGTGCTAGCTCCACCTGTGTTCTAGCCTGTGCGGTTTGTGCACGACTGGCAAAAATATCCAAAATTAAATCGCTTCTATCTATCGTTTTTGTGTTCAGTTCTTTCTCTATATTTTGTATTTGAGAACCCGTTAGTTCATCATCAAAAATAACAAGGGTAATACTTTTTGCTAAAATGTATTTTTTTATTTCTTCCAATTTTCCTTTGCCTACAAACGACCGTGCATCAGGGTGTTTTAATTTTTGAGTAAATCTTTTGATGGTTTTAACGCCGGCTGTTTCTGCTAAAAATTGTAACTCATCTAAGTACTCATTTACTTGTACTTCTGTATGTTCATTTTGTATAACACCCACTAGTACCGCAGTATCTTCATTAGCGGCTATGTTTTTTTTATCTATCAATTTTTAATTTAATTATAATGTTTCAAAATTAAATTCGCTACAGGCGAATTCCTATGCAAGATAAACCAATAAAAGAAATGCCAACTCTTTTAAAGCTGGCACTTCTTTTTTATGTCTTGTGTCTAATATCTAATAATCTAATATCTACTTCTTTCTATTCATAGCTTCCACCCATACTTTCATAGTTTCGCAATCTCTATATTCAGGATCCATCATTATGAAATATCCATTCAATTTTGTGCTAAACCATTTTTCCAAAGCCATCTCTTTTTTCTCTGCCAATGCCTTTTCAGCAATTTTACTATAATCATCTTTTAAATTTTCTCTGTGCGGCTCTGTTTGAGATTTTAAGTAAACTATTCTAACACCCCTTTTTCCAGATGGGTCAGTATATTCCATTGGCTGTGAATATGCACCTTGTTTTAAATTTTTAAGGATGGGTATTATATCTTTATCGAGCTGGTCAATTGTAAGAAAAGTGCCGTTTGGCCCTTGCATCATACCTGCGGTAAATTTACTTTCAGTATCATCGCTGTATTTATTTACGGCTCCGCCAAAATCCATGGTTCCAGCTATTAATTTTGAACGTGCTGTATCTAATTTTTCAAAACCTTCTTTTAACTCCACATCAGATACTTGAGGTATTTTGATGATGTGCATTACTACTGCATCATTACCGCTTCTACTTAGTAATTTTATAATATGATAACCAAATTTACTTTTAAAAGGATTAGATATTTGTCCTTCTTTCAACGTAAAAGCCTTTGCTTTAAAAGTAGGATCTATATCTTTTTGATCTCTGTTTATTTCCATTTGTCCAAAACGTTCCTTAGCACTTGGTTCATCTGAATATTGTGCCACGGAATTTTTAAAATCTTTTTTGCCTGCTTCTATGGCAGTTTTGTATCCTTCTAATAGTTCTTTGCAATATTCTTCTGCCTCTCTACTTGCTTTTGGAAAAACAATCAATTGCCCTATTTCTAATTCTGTTTCGTAAAACGGCAAACTATCGGTAGATATTTTATCAAAATATGCTTTTATTTCTTTTGGGGTGATGCGTATATCTCCTACAATTTTGTTGCGCATAGCCATAGCAAGCTTTTGGTCTTTTATAGGGTCACGCATATCTTCCCTTAACTGATACACCGTTTTACCAGCTACTTTTTCCAACTCTTCTGTACTACCAAATTGGTTGATATATTGACGTATTCTATTATCAACATCCCCTTCTATTTCTTCATCTGTTACAGGTAATGAATCTTTTTCTGCTTGTAAAACCAAGGTTTTCGTACCCATTAAATCCTGTAGTACAAAACACTTTCCATTTTCTGGTATTTCTGCACCTTGGCGTTGCATATCTGCTATTCTATCTTCTACATCACTTTTGAGTACAATTTTATTTCCTACTACGGCTATAATTTTATCGGCAGTTACTTTATTTGGTTGTGCAAAAGATGCAATGCAAAGCGCTACAAAAATGGATAATAGTAAAATTCTTTTTTTCATTTGTTCTTTTTTCATTTTGTGGATATTAATCCATCAACTTCAAAGATAAGCCCACATATAATGGTAGCCTTCCTTTGCTTGTTATTTAACAAAAAATTGCAGCAGACTAACTGCTGCAATTTTTATTATTTATGCTTTTGTTTCGTGCGACCCGAACCAAGGCCTTAGCCTATGCATTTAAATGCAAATGTTCAATAATCAATGTTCAATGCTCAATTTTAAAATTTTTCAATTCAAATCCTTGTAAAAAACAGAAAGCTTGCATTTAATCAAAAGCCCGCCAACCTTGAACCTTCAACTTTGAACCTTGAACTTACAATGTCCTCTTCACTTCTACTTCTTCAAATGCCTCTACGATATCGCCCATTTTAATATCGTTGTAGTTTTTAATTACCAAACCACACTCCATACCACTAGTTACTTCTTTGGCATCATCTCTATATCGTTTCAAACTGCTAAGCTCTCCTGTGTGTATTACAATACCTTCTCTCACCAAACGTATGCGACTGTTTCGAGCCATTTTTCCATCAAGCACCATACAGCCTGCTACGGTAGCTTTATCAAAACGATAGGTTTCTTTTATTTCTACGTTACCCAATATTTTTTCTTCTACTGTAGGCTCAAGCATACCTTCCATGGCGCTCTTAATTTCTTCAATAGCGTTGTAAATAATAGAGTACATCTTTATTTCAATAGATTCATTTTCTGCCAACTTAGCCGCTTGAATACTAGGACGAACGTTGAAACCTATGATTATCGCATCCGAACCTGCAGCCAAGTTTACATCATTTTCTGTAATGGCACCAACTGCTTTGTGTATTACTTTCACCACAATTTCTTCTGTACTTAGTTTTTGTAATGAATCACTCAATGCTTCTACAGATCCATCCACATCACCTTTAAGAATTACATTCAATTCTTTAAAGTTGCCTAATGCCAAACGACGACCAATCTCCTCCAATGTAATGTGTTTTCTTGCACGCATACCTTGCTCACGCAATATCTGCCCACGCTTGTAAGCATTTTCTCTTGCATCACTCTCGTTTGCAAATACTTTAAATGTTTCACCAGCTTGCGGAGCACCATTAAGACCCAATATCAATACTGGTGTAGATGGCGGTGCAGCATTTGAACGTTGGTTACGCTCATTATACATGGCTTTTACCTTGCCAAAAAACTGACCAGATACAATCATATCACCTTGCTTCAATGTACCGTTTTGTACCAATATGGTAGCTACGTATCCACGACCTTTATCAAGCGATGCTTCAATAACAGTACCGCTTGCACCTTTTTCAGCATTTGCTTTTAGCTCAAGAATATCTGTTTCTAATAATATTTTTTCCAATAACAGATCTATGTTCTCCCCTTTCTTCGCACTTATTTCCTGACTTTGGTATTTACCACCCCAACTCTCTACCAAAATATTCATTCCAGCAAGTTGTTGCTTAATTCTTTCTGGGTCAGCACCGTCTTTATCTACTTTGTTTATTGCAAATATCATGGGTACATTAGCAGCTTGTGCATGAGAGATGGCCTCTTTTGTTTGAGGCATTACCGCATCATCTGCCGCTACTACAATTACAGCAATATCTGTAACCTTCGCTCCACGAGCACGCATAGCTGTAAAAGCTTCGTGACCCGGTGTGTCTAAAAAAGTAATGGCTCTTCCGCTAGGTAGGGTTACTTCATATGCACCAATATGCTGGGTAATACCACCGGCCTCCCCTGCTATTACATTGGTGTTTCTAATATAATCTAGCAATGAGGTTTTACCATGATCTACGTGACCCATTATGGTAACAATTGGTGCCCTGTCTTTTAACAAAGCTGGGTCATCTTCTTCCTCTTCCAAAGCCAACTCTGCTGCATCATCCACACCTATAAATTCTACTTCATAGTCAAATTCGCTAGCTACAAGTTCAATAACATCGGCTTCTAAACGTTGGTTAATGGAAACCATTATACCAAGATTCATACACTTGCTTATGATATCAGCAAAACTCACATCCATCATACCTGCCAACTCACTCACAGAAATAAATTCTGTTACTTGTAGTTTGTTTCCTTCTTCCGGTCTGTTGCTTTGTGCTTCGTTAAATAATTCTCTTTTTTCTTTTCTATATTTTGCCTTAGAACTTTTTCCACGTCCACCTGCACCAGCAAGCTTTGCTTGTGTTTGCTTTAATTTTTCTTGAATTTCTTTAGCATCAATTATTTTATCTTCTCTGCGTGGAGCAGCAGCACCACCTTGGCCTGGGCGTTGAAAACGATTACCACCCCCTTGCCCACCTCTTGCACCACCACCTTGTTGTGGTCCACGGTTTTGTCCACCTGCTTGCCCACCTCTATTTGCACCACCATCGCCAATTATTGGTCTTGGTCCACGGTTTTCGGTTGGTGCGCCGCCACCAGCACCTGGCGCCCCAGGTTTTTTCTGTACAGGAATACGCTTACGCTTGTGAGCATCATCTCTTTTGGGTCTGGTATCATTGTCAACTGGCAACTCTATCTTCCCAAGAATTTTTGGCCCAGTAAGCCTTTCTGAGAATATATTTTCTATAACTGGAGGCGTATCCTTCGCTACATCAGGTGTAATTATCTCTTCTTTTGGAGTTTCTGCAACTGGGAGTGCAGATTTTATTGTAGTTTTTGATTCCGGCTTTTTCTTAACAGGCTCTGCTGGTATTTCTTCTTTCTTTTTCGCTCCTTTTTTAGGGCGAGTAGAAGAATCGATTGTGCTTAGGTCTATCTTATCTAATATTTTTGGACTTTCGAGTTCTGGAGCATCTACTTTTGTAACACCTTTTGTATCGGTGGTTGTCTCAATTTCTTTTTTTGCCTTTGTTTCTTTTGCAGCAGGAATAGCTTCTACAATTGCCAGCTTTTCTTCTGCTACTATTGGCTTTAGCTCTTCTTTCGGCGCTTCTTTTATTACCTCTTTTGGTTTCTCATCTTTTTTCTTTACAGATAAGTCTTGCTCATCTTTTTTCTTTTTAGAATCGCCTGACACCGTTTTTACTAACTCTACT
>JAYSWO010000553.1:0-6665 GCA_043717975.1 Ferruginibacter sp.
TTTTTAGCAACAACTTTTTTTCTTTTCCATTTTTATAGAAAACTCCGATAAAAATTGTTCGAATTTTAAAAATGTTTTTTCGTTTATACAATAGCAAATGGCATTGCCTTCTATATTCCCTTTTATAAGGTCTGCATTTTTCAGTTCTTTTAAATGCTGCGATACGGTAGGTTGTGCCAATGGCAATACTTTTACAATATCCCCACAAATGCACCCTTCTGTTTTTAGCAAATAATCAATAATGGCTACCCTTGCAGGATGTGCCAATGCTTTCATAATATTGGCAATATCGTTTTGCCTTTTTGTAAATAATTCTGTATTTGATACGCCCATTGTTAAATTGTATATTGCAATATTACGATAAAGATTTAAAATGTCAAAATTATTTTATCTTTACTAAAATAATACTAATGGAAAGAAAACCCTTCACTATAAAAGAAAAATCATTTACCATGGGTTTAATGGCAAATGAAGACATGCATGCATTATATCCACTCATTGAAGAACTTAATGCTGGTATGCAACAAAGATTATTTGAAGAAAGATTAGCAGAAATGCAATCCAATAAATTTAATTGTATTGGTATTTGGCACAATGATGCTTTGGTGGCTTGCTGTGGTTTTTGGATATTAATAAAATTTTATAATGGCCGCCATGTAGAGCCTGATAATGTGGCAGTACTTACCGAATATAGAAATTTTGGTCTTGGGCAAATTATGATGGATTTTGTGCATGAGCATGCAAAAAAACTTGGTTGTACGGTAAGTGAATTAAATGCATATGTGAGCAATAACAAAGCCCACAAATTTTATTTCAAAGATGATTATAAAATATTAGGGTTTCATTTTAGAAAAGAGTTGTAACATCTATTTAGAAACCAAGCCTATTTCTATTGCCTTTTGCTCTCCAAATTGTTCTCCCAAAAATGATGCAATGGTTTGAGCCAATTGTTTTTGAAATAATTGCCCTTCGGTTTTTACCTCGCCTTGTGCCGCAACATTTTTTTCGCAAGGAAAAGCAAATGCAAACTATAAAAAACTTGCAATAAGATATTTCATTTGGAGAGGTTTTGCAAAAGTGCTTTGTATTTATTATCTTAATGTTAGCATAGTATTAAACAATTATAAATCTATAGCATAAAAAGCTAAAAAATTATATAGTGAAAATTGTGGGTATATGCCTATTGTAGAGTGTGATTAAAACCTATATGCCTAAATCTGTAAAGAATTGAGGTGGTTTGAAGCTAATAACCAACATGCCAATTGCTAAGCAAGCCAAAAAACACTAACTAAAAGATATTCAGCTTCACCATCAAAATGCTTTATTTCTTTCAATTTTAGGTACATAAAACTCCCCAAAAGCCATTATTTTTGCAACACAAACATTAAAAATAAATTTATGAGCAAAGGTCCTGTTTCGCATTTTATAGAGCATCATTATAGACATTTTAACGCAGCTGCTTTAATGGATGCTGCCAAAGGTTATGTAACACATTTGGAAGAAGGTGGTAAAATGATGATAACCCTTGCTGGTGCTATGAGTACAGCCGAACTTGGCCTAAGCCTTGCAGAAATGATTAGGCAAGATAAAGTAGCTATCATCAGTTGCACCGGCGCCAACTTAGAAGAAGATGTGATGAATTTGGTAGCACATAGCCACTACAAACGTGTGCCAAACTATAGAGATTTGAGCCCGCAAGATGAGTGGGATTTATTGGAAAATCATTATAACCGTGTAACAGATACTTGCATACCCGAAGAAGAAGCGTTTAGAAGATTGCAACAGCATATTGTAAAAATTTGGAAAGATGCTGAGGCAAAGGGAGAGCGTTATTTTCCGCATGAGTACATGTACAAAATGTTGTTGAGTGGCGTACTAGAGCAGTATTACGAAATAGACCCTAAAAATAGTTGGATGCTTGCCGCTGCAGAAAAAAATATTCCAATTGTAGTACCAGGTTGGGAAGATAGTACCATGGGAAATATTTTTGCATCGTACATTATTAAAAATGAAATGAAAGCTAGTACCATGAAAAGTGGCATCGAGTATATGGTATGGTTGGCAGATTGGTATAGAAATAATTCAAGTGGCAAAGGTGTAGGCTTCTTTCAAATTGGTGGCGGTATTGCTGGAGACTTTCCAATTTGCGTAGTGCCTATGATGTATCAAGATTTGGAATGGCATGACGTGCCTTTTTGGAATTATTTCTGCCAAATATCTGACTCTACTACATCGTATGGTTCATATAGCGGTGCAGTGCCAAATGAAAAAATAACATGGGGTAAACTAGATATTAATACGCCCAAATTTATTGTGGAGAGTGATGCTACCATTGTAGCTCCGTTGATGTTTGCATGGATATTGGGGTGGTAAAGCCCCCCTAAATCCCCCCCCGAGGGGGGACTTTAGTTTTCAATACTTTAACGAACGTTATAATATTGAAGTGTGGCTCCTCTCCTTTGGAGAGGCGGGGTTGGGGTTTTTTAACCAGCAAAGAAGCAGCAATGGTCATCATCGTTGTGTCACTCACTTGTACAGCATATCGTTATTCATCTTTTATTGTGCAACTAAGTAAAGGAAATGCGTGTATAGATTATGCATATCTATTGCATAATCTTCTAAGTTTCTCTCCCCTTCGGGGAGGATAGGTGGGGCTTCGAAACAAAATTGTATATTTATAAAATAATTAATTAACCTTAAAAAATTACGGAGCCTGCTCCTCTCCTTTGGAGAGGAGGGGGTGAGGTCAAATAAACAATGGAAAAAGTAAAAATAACCATCAACAACAATGGTTCAATGAAAGTAGAAGGCGATTTTGAAATTGTAGATAGAAATGGAGGTGTGTATGACCTTGGTGGTAGAAATGTAGTGGGCATTTGCAGATGCGGATTATCTAAAAACAAGCCTTTTTGCGATGGGTCGCATAATGGCCATTTTGAGCATGAAGCTGTGGCCTTTGCATTGCCGCCTAAGAAAGTTTAAAAAGCCCCCTAAATCCCCCGAAGGGGGACTTGGCGAGCCTGAAATAAATTTAGTAATTTTAAATTATTGTAGCCTAGCTCCTCTCCTTCGGAGAAGCGGGGGTGAGGCTGATAAACACTATGAACGTAGATGAATTATACCTAGAAAGCGAAGCGGATATTAAGAACAACGAATATACCGAGGCATTTAAAAAATGTGAGGCCATCTTATACGAAGAGCCTGACCATGCGCCAGCACACAATTCTATGGGTTGGATTTTTAAAACACAGTTTGATGATTATGCCCGTGCAGAAAAGCATTTTTTAATGGCTATGAAAATGGCACCCCTATATCCGCATCCATATTTTCATTATGCCACATTGCTTACTGATTTAGAAAGGTGGGAAGATTTAGATGTGCATCTTTCATTTTGCGCAGAAGTAGCTACGCTAGATAAAAGTTGGATAAATAGCAAGCGTGCAGTGATGCATGAGCTTACCAAAAATTATGATACTGCAATAAAATATTATGAAGAAGCTATATTGTTTTCGTTAATTGATGATAAGATAAAAAATTATAATGATGATATTGATAGATGCTTTATTAAAAAAAATATAGTTAATAGGGTAAAACCCAGAAGACGTACAAAAAAAAATGAAGATACGCTTCCCTTTTAGGAAACGTATCTTAGTTCATAAACAGAAACCTTCTCTACTTAAACCATCCCTTTCCATTTTATTAAACTTACACTAGCCAAAATAGCTACCCCAAATACAATAAAACCTGTAGGAATATTTTTTTCTTTTTGTTCATCGTTATTTATTTGTGGTATCAATGTGGCATATTGTGCTTCGGCTACATCTTCTTCATCGTTTTTTGCAGATGCATCATCTTGCCAGTTTTTTATATTAGTACCTGTTAATGCAGTGAGTTCGTTCAATTCTTTTTTTCTTCTTTGCTTAAGATCTTGCAAATATTTTTTACCCGCTGTACAATCAAAATTGCCAGTGGCCGGGTGTGTAATAATATACCTCGCTTGAAACGTTGCTGTATTCGGTGTAACCTGAAACGATAAATCTTGCGCAAAAGATTTTCTATTGTACCTAAAATGCAAACGGGTAAAATGTACATTGTTACTACCATTGTCTATTTCATCGTTGTCCACATCGCTATATTCGCTCCAGTCTTTGCCACCAAGCCACCACACACCACTTTGCACCAGATCTTGCGCAGTAGGCGGATTGCCTACACATGGGTCGCATTTCATTTGGTTTATGGGTGTTACATTCCAAGCATACTCTAAAAACGCAACGCTCTTATTTTCTTGCTCCCATTGGTGTGTAAATAAATTGCTATAAAAACTACCAAAGTTTTTTTGCACAAATAATGGAATATTTTTATCTGTAGCAATATTTTCATTTCTATAATTGGTGCATTCTATTCTTCCTTTACGACTAAAAGCATACACAATCAAATCTTGGTCGCCATCTGCATTGGCCATACCCAATCGTATAGGCAACATAAACTTTGGAGAATTAAAACTTATTTGTATAGGACGAAGAAAATTATTATTCAATTTGCTTTTTTCTTTTTCGTTTACTTTTACCACAAAAAATTTAAGATTGCTTTTTATGTAAGGGTCAAGTACTTCTTCTGCTCCATCAGGTATTTTATAGCCATTGCTAGTAAGCCATTCTTTTAAGCCGCCGCTTTCTTTGGCACTCAATATTAAAATATCATATTCGCCTACTAAATATTTGGCTTCTACTTTTACGCCTAAATCTTTTTTTCTTATAGAACCGCTTACTGTTACTTCACTCATTTGCATTTTAGCATTCGGTGCAAATGATTTATCTTCATTTTCATAACTATTGCATGGGTTTTGATCCCAATACTCCACCAGCCTTGGTGCACTATAATCATTCAATCTTTGAAAAATATATTGATCTACCACTTTTATATCATCTTTGCGCAGAACAACAGGCACAGGCACTACCATAGCAAAATCTTTGGTATCACCTTTAAAATCGTTGTACATCGTAATAGATGTTTTATTACCATCTCTTACTAAAATAACCTGGCTTGTTTTGTTTTTTAATGTACCATCTGCCTTGCTTACATAAAAGCCACAAAAGGAAAATAGCAATGGTGATACAGCAATGGCTGTTACAATAATTAGGAATTTCTTTTTCATTGTTTTTGTTTTTAAGTGTATTAATTATGTGATTGATTATGTGAAAATGGCTTAATAGAATATTCGTTTATAGAAATATGTTTGATGGTATTTGACCACTGAAAACTTTTTCCTTTAAACAATTTATCTAAGAGTGGTACAAGCGGCTGAGCAAATACCAATACAAATATTGGCGCAGCATTTATAAATTTAAAACTGGCTAAATAAAACGCTGCTGCTGCAATGGCAGCAGACCAAATTATTTTTGCAATGCGAAGATTGGGCGTAGTTTTAGGATCCGTTATCATAAAAAAAGAAAACAACAATAAACTGCCCGTGCTTATAGATTGTAAAAAATAATCCATTGGCCAACCGAGGTAAACAATTTGCCGTATAAAAAGCAAGCCAGCAAATACGCCAAGGAAAGAAAGGCTTGCAGACAAATTTTGCACTTTGGTAACCACTATAAAACCTAGGCATAGTACGGCAAATAAAATCACTATGCCGCTTCCCCATTGCCCCGGACTTACCCAAGCTTTTCCAGTAAGTAATATAGCAGCCACAATACCCAATGCAGATGGGTTAAAAATATGTTTGCCATTTATTCGGATAATATATTTAGACAGAATAGATACAAATGCTGCAAACACAGCTACCCACAAAAGATTTGTTCTTAGCAATAAACTTAATCCAAAAGAAGATATAAGAACCGAAGGAATGCCTTTTTTAAAGGATGCAAAAAACAACTGTTCATTTTTGCCAAAAGCCAACTCACATAAAAATTGTGTAACAATACTTGTAATGAAATAAGTAACATACAGCCAACCTTCCTTTTGCCAATGCAAAAAGAAAATACCATAGCTTAAAAATATACTTTGAAAAAGTATCTGAAAATAACGGGCGTCTTTAAAAAGTTTTGCAAGTGCCATACCGTGCGTTTTCTAAAAAGATGCACTTACAAAAAGAATTACATAATTAAAATAAAAAATAAATTTTTATGGAAAATGTACTTTTTTGTATCAACGAATTTTTTCTAATCTAATAAACACATATTAGTTCAATAATTCTAGTTAAAAGAAAAATTTAATCCGAGCTTAAAAGCCCAATTGTCAGAAGCTTTTGGAAGTTGGTAATAGCCATAGCGATAAAACACGCCAGTGCCTAGTCCTATATAGTATAAGTTAGAAATATTTTGCCTAAATATATTTTTTATCATAACACCGCTTTCAAACAGCCCCTTGTCAGCTGTTTTAAAAATAATTTTTTTATGATTGAGCGCATTGTTTAATGTACCAAAAGCAATGCTTTGCACAAATAAAAAAGATGGTTTTATAAGTGTATTTTTTGGTTTAAATAAGAGATTGCCAAAATCTTGTTGTAAAAACAAACTTGCAGATTGTGAAGCAGCAAACTCATACAAACCTACTGTTTGAAAAGTATTGGGAATAAAAATATTTACCTTTCGGTCTGGTACGCTTGCTCTGTTATTAAATAGGTATGAATAGGGTACATCTCCCCAAATTCTTCCAGC
>JAYSWO010000554.1:0-6664 GCA_043717975.1 Ferruginibacter sp.
CGCCTACGACACCCTTGCAATTGGCTAACGATAAGCACTACAACTCTCGTTCGGGACTTACACCCTAGAGCTAATGGACATGCCTGACACACAAAAAAATCCCCCAAGGAAAACCTCGAGGGATCATTATTTAAAAAAAACTACAAATTATTAATTTATTTTGAATAAACTTTTGCTGCTGTTCTTCTATCTCTTGCCATACCCACTTTATCGCCAGCTGCTGCAGTAGCAAATTCAGAACCATACCCTACTGCTTCTTTAATTTGAGTAGCTGCTGCACCATTTGCAATGATATCTTTCATTAATTGATTAGCCCTAGCTTGAGACAAAGCTTTATTCTTAGCTGCATCACCACTAGCATCTGTATAGCCACCAATTTTTAAAACGGCATTTGGATATGCTTTTAAAATAGCCGCTACATTTTTTACCTGAGCCATTGCTTGTGGTGTAGCATATTCTGTTTTGCCAGATTTAAATTGTACATCGTGTATGTTAAACCAGTTTGCTTTTTTATCTACTGTGTCTATGATTCCATTTTTTAAGAAATTTACCAATGTATTTTCAAAGCCATTAGCCGCTACACCAGTTAATTTTACACCACCTGGCAATTCCAAATCGCCCAATGCACCAAGCTCATAGCTAACTACGCCAGTTGCAGAGTCTACCGTTACTTTTGGCGCTTCTACTACTGCTGTAGGCGTTGTTGGAGTTCCTTCAGTGGTAGTTCTTGCCGCATTTGCATTATCGCTGTTGGCTGGAGCCGTTACAGCATCGTCAGGCTTATTGCAACCATCTTTAAACATATAATATGCACCAGCTGCAAATGCGCTAATTAATATCAATGGTAGTAACCATTTCATACCACTACCCGCTTTTTCTTCTATATTATTGTAAGTAGCATGTGCTGTACTAGATACACTTGCCGCTGCACTACTAGCACCACCAGTTATAGATGATAAACTAAAGCCAGCAGGCAACATGCTCATAGCAGATTTCTTTTGTTCGCCAAGCATAGATGCCATGCTACTTGCAGACATGTTATTGTCCTTTGTATGCTTACCAATTAAACCTAGTATTGCAGGAGCAGCCATGCTTAAAATGGTACCAACTGTAGATCCTTTTACACCAGCAAAACTAGAGATAAGGGTAGTAAGCATATTGCTTTGTCCACCATTTCCAAATAATGAAGTTATGATGCCACTGCCTTTGCTTAAAAGATTATTGCTATTACTATCTCCACCTAAAAAACCGCCTAAAGACCCAAGTATACCAGAATCGTTTTGGTCAGAAGCCATACCAAGCACTTCATTTGCACCATCATGAGATGAAGATGCTTTATCTGCTATTGACCCTATAAGGGATGGAATGGCTGCACTGATTACTTTTATAATGCCGCCTTCACTTTCGCCAAGTGAAGAACTTGCTTTGCTAATTAATTCGTTACTGAAATAGCCTTTGGCCATATCTAGAAGATTAAATGTTGACATGAGGTTAAATTTTAAATGTAAGATATATGATTATGAATACAATATTAAGAAAAATGGCGATAATTTATAAATAATTAGTGGTTTTATTTAACCTTTCATAAGCAATTTTTTACCGATAATACTTTTTATTACCTAATTTTTCATTTCAAAGGATACATTCGTACTTTATGAAAACACAAAAACGATACTGGCTATGCCAAATTTTAGGATGGGGCGGGCTTATGGCATTATTTTTATTTATTGCATATAAATTTGGGTCAGATAATTTTTTTACACCAGCAACCAAGCGAAATCTTTTATTGTATGGTTTTTTTACAGCATTTGTTTCCTATATTTTATCAACTCATTTAATGAGAATGGTTTTGAAGAAATTAAACTGGCTTAGTTTTAATCCTTCAAAAATATTTATAATGTTTATTGTGGGTGTATCTGCTACTTCTGTTGTTTCCTTTTATGGATCTGAACTATTGGAAAAAATACCCGGAGAAACCTACGAAGAATACGAAATAAAGGAGCGCAAAGACAAAGCGATTTTGATGGAGAAAGAATTAAATTTAACAAATGTGGATTATTATAATTATGAAAAAAACGATGTATTTGATTCTACAAAGTTTAGGGCATTTATAAAAATAAAAAAAGCTACTAGCTGGTATAAGGATAAAAATAATAAATGGCAATTTGAAGAACAAAGAAAAGGAAGGATTTTTGGAGGATTGTTCAATAGTTTTATACTTATTTCTTTGTGGCTACTTATTTATGTAGTGTTTCATTATGTAGATAAAAATAGAAACAATCAATTGGATAAACTGCGGCTAGAAGGCGTGGTAAAATCGTTAGAATTAAAAACGATAAAATCTCACATTAATCCACATTTTATTTTTAATGCATTGAATAGTATTCGTGCTTTGGTAGATGAGAATCCTACACGTGCACGTACAGCCATTACAGAGCTAAGCAACATTTTGCGTAGCAGCCTACAAGCAGAAAAATTAGAAACGGTACCCCTTGAGCAAGAGCTTGATATTGTACAAGATTATTTAGCATTAGAGCAAATGCGTTTTGAAGAAAGGCTCAAAGTAGAAATGCACATAGACCCAGATACATTAGCTCAACCTATACCTCCAATGATGTTGCAAAACTTGGTAGAGAATGCTATAAAACATGGTATCAGCAAAGATGTACATGGAGGTGTAATCATTATTCGCTCTTATTTTAAAGATGATCATCATGAATTAATCGTTCAAAATACAGGCAATCTACAATCACTAAAAGCAGGTACTTCATCAGGGTTTGGACTAAGAAGTACGCAGGATAGATTAAACTTACTCTATCAACACAAAGCACATTTTGAAATAGAAGAAAAAAATGGCAATATGGTACAATCAAAAATTGTAATGCCTGTTGCAGAAATTATATAACCCATATAAATTATTAAAATGTACAAAGCACTTATAATAGATGATGAAAGATTGGCAAGAAATGAATTGAAAAAATTATTAGCAGAGTTTTCTGAAATAGAAGTAATAGGCGAAGCCGCTAATGCAGATGAAGGTATTGAAAAAATTGACAGCCTAGTACCTGATCTTATTTTTTTAGATATACAAATGCCTGGTAAAACAGGTTTTGATATGTTACAAGAACTAGATAGAGCACCGCATGTAATTTTTACCACTGCATACGATGAGTTTGCATTGAAAGCGTTTGAAGTAAATGCATTGGATTATTTGATGAAGCCTGTAGAGCCAAAGCGTTTAAAAGATGCTTTGCAAAAACTACAACAAGCAGAAGAAAAAGAAGCTGCGGCATCACTTGCTAGCTCATTTAGAGGAATGCTTAGCGAAAACGATCAAGTGTTTGTAAAAGACGGTGAGCGTTGTTGGTTTGTAAAATTGGGTGAAGTGCGTTTATTTGAAAGTGTAGGCAATTATGCTAAAGTTTTCTTTGGAAACAACAAGCCACTTATTTTAAAATCGCTCAATGCGTTGGAAGAGCGGTTAGATGAAAAAATATTTTTTAGAGCAAATAGGAAACACATTATCAACCTACATATGATAGAAAAAGTAGAGCCTTTTTTTAATGGTGGACTAATGCTAGATTTGAAAGGCGGCGAAAAAATAGAAGTGAGTAGAAGGCAGGCAGTGAAGTTTAAGGAGATGATGAGTCTATAACCCGTATATGGTTTGTTGTTATGTCGTTTGTTATTTTGAATTTTCTCGTTTAGTGTTATTCCGTTTAGTGTTTTATTTATATGTTATCTAATTAGATTGTTTATGTTTTTAAAGAATATTTCTCTTTTTTTTATTTTTTCTTGGTTTACTGTTTGTTCTTTTGCGCAGCAAGCAGATAAAGTATTGAATGCTACAGAAGCATTGCGTATAGAAAGTTTTTTAGCATCAGATGATTTAAAAGGAAGAAAAACTGGCACGCCTGAAATTGACAAAGCAGCCGATTTTATTGCAGAAGAATTTAAAAAATCTGGCCTAAAAATGTACAGTGGTTTGCAAACCTACAAGCAGTCGTTTACCAATATTCGTACAAAATTTTTATCCGCTTCTGGTACTGTAGATACAACAAAAATTGGTTCGGCAGATATTATTGCCATTACTACAGATTCCTTATTAAAATTTAATGAGCTAACTGGCTATAAAAAAGTGACAATTGGAAATAATGAAAATTTATTTTTTGCAGCAGAAGATGTTTTAAAAGAAAAGAAAAATACGGTTGTATTTGTAAATAGCTTTTTTAAAAATGATTTTAATAAACTAAAGCGTTTTAAAAGAGAAGGGTTAAAAACGAATTTTTCTATCGTATTTGTTTTAAATGATACGGAAGGAAAAAAATACGATTTTGAAATAAGGAATAAAATTACTGAACTAAATTTTACAAATGTAGTGGGCGTTTTACCAGGCAAAAAATTGAAAGATGAATTTGTTGTTTTTTCGGGGCATTATGATCATTTAGGCACAAGTAAGCAAAATGCAAAAGGAGATACCATCTACAATGGTGCAAACGATGATGCTGCAGGTATTACAGGCGTTATCATGTTGGCAAATTATTTTTCTACATTAAAAAATAATGAACGCACGTTGGTTTTTGTAGCATTTACAGCAGAAGAAATTGGCGGCTTTGGTTCGCAATATTTTTCTAAAAATATAAATGCCGATAAAGTAGTAGCTATGTTTAACTTAGAAATGATAGGCACCGAAAGTAAGTGGGGTAAAAACAGTGCGTACATTACTGGTTTTGAAAAATCAGATTTTGGGAAAATATTACAGAAAAATTTAGAGGGTACAGTATTTCGTTTTGAGCCTGACCCTTATCCCAAAGAAAATTTATTTTATAGGAGTGATAATGCAACCCTTGCTGCGCTTGGTGTACCTGCCCATACCATCTCCACATCCAAAATGGATAATGAGCCAAACTACCACAAAGTATCTGATGAAATATCTTCGCTGGATATGAATAATATGGCTGAGGTAATAAAAGCCATAGCCATAAGTAGTAAAACAATTGTGAGCGGTAAGGCTACGCCGACGAGGGTGGAGAAGCAATAGAGGTTTTAAATCTTTCATGTTTATTTAAAAGTAAAACCATTGTTGCTACCACACTTTATCTAGCACTAATAGTTGTATAAATAACAACCGTTACTTTGCAGTAAATATTACATCACTCACCCCCTTATTAATCACATAATTTTTAAAGGTAATTTCTGCCCTACCCTTCTTCCCTTTTAGTGGATCTTTAGGTGCAGGTGGTGGCGTGGTGCCATCATCAAAATCGAAGGTTACGCCTTTGGGTAGTTTATAATCTTTTGCATTAAAGGAAAAAATAATTTTATCGGGTAAGCCGTAAGAAGCATAGGTATTGTAAGTCATTTCTAGTTCGTAAGTGCCATTATCTCTAGTAGTAGTTTTGGCTTTTTTTATAAGCATGGTTGTTTCTTCAATATACACGGTGCTTAGTACTACATCGCTATTATCGTCTGTTGGCAAAAGCTTGGCTACACGTAGCATTTGACCTTTTACATTTTCTGTGCCAGCATCTATAACCGTAAATTTATTGCTGCCTGTTAAGTTATTTAAATTTAAACTTACTGCCCCTTTTGGTATAAATGAAATACCTTTTTCACTTTTTACTTTTAATTTATTTGGTTTTTTAAAATACACTTTTACTCTGGCAATGGGTACTTTTAAAAATGCTACATTTGTTTTCATTACACCATCTGCTTCATAATCATTTACGCTTTCTATTTTTGCTTTGGCTTTATTTAATAATGTATTTATATCTGTTTGTGCAAATGCCGTAGTTGTAAAAAATAAAATGGTGGCAGTTATTATTGTCTTCATATTCGTTTTCGTTCTGATACTTGTTTTTTATTTTTTTGTTGGGTACAAATATTTTAATTGTGCTAAAGTACGTAATGCTATTAATAATGGTTTAGTACAAAAGTTATGATTTTAATAAAGTTGTTTTTTATGTTGCATAATAAAAGCCAAATAGCGATTTGCTGTTGAAAGGAGCGTCGCCAATGCAGCTCAATCAGGGTTATCAGCTCGTAAACAAAAAAATATTTTAACTCATAATGTCTTTTCTTCTAAAAAAGTAAACGGCTGCGCCAAAGAAAATACCGATATGTGCCAATAAAATAAATAAACTATTTCTAATAGCGGGCCAGTTTTCTATGCTTCGTTTTATGGGTACATTATCATCATCTACTGCTATGTAGAAAAACCCTTTCCAGCCTACTAGGTAAGAGGTAAAAAGAAATGGCTTAATTGTTTTATCGATAATGGGCACATTAATATTAGATATGATGGTACATACAATAACAATACACACCGTAGCAATGATGGGGCCAATAGAGTTTTCTGCAAATACAGAAAGCAATAATGCAAGCGCTGCAATAACCGTAAGTGCTACTGCCGCATATCCAAAGGCAGCAAAATATCGCCACATTACATCATCTTGTGTTATTTGTAGTATTTGAGATTCTTCGCCCTTTACTCTAAAAATAAGCATATCGTCCACACCAAATATGAGCATGCTTATAAACAATGCCATTATAGCCATAAATACGAGCAAGGCAATTGTAAAAATTACAGAAGCAATAAATTTTACGCCAATTATTTTTGTACGGCTTACGGGTTTGGTAAGTAGTAAACGCAATGTACCCATAT
>JAYSWO010000555.1:0-2665 GCA_043717975.1 Ferruginibacter sp.
CCTAAATCACCAAAAGGGGGTATATACAACATGTTAATAATAGATTCTAAAGATTGCGAAAACATAGACAAAGCACTTAAAAAGTACAAAAAGAAGTTTGAAAAGAGCAAAACGCTTTTACAATTAAGAGATAGACAAGCTTTTACAAAGCCTTCTATCCGTCGTCGTACAGAAATTAAGAAAGCGGTTTACAAGCAGCAAATGTCTGAGGGTAAATTCGATTAATACATAAGATATTTTAAAATTTTCCTTCTCCTCTCTTTTGGAGAGGATCAAGGTGAGGTTAACAAAAAAGTAAATTTTTAAATATCTCATAATATTTTTATAACTGATGATGAGTTATCACTAACTTTAATCATCAGTTTTTTTTATGCATATACCTTTCGAAAAGTACCAGCAGCAATTTTTAGAGCATCTTAAGTATCAAAAACGATACAGCCAACATACCATTATCTCATATGAAAATGATCTTACCGCATTTTCAACATTTATGGGGAAGGAATATGCTGATACACAGATTGATAAAATAAAAACTACCTACATTCGCACTTGGCTTGCAGAAATGAAGGAAGATCAAATGGCTTCTCGATCGTTAAATCGTAAAATATCTGCCCTACGTTCTTTTTTTAAATATTTATTAAAAAATGATATAGTAAAAGTTAATCCGGTTACTACCATTATCTCTCCAAAAATGCCCAAGCGCCTACCACAGTTTGTAGAAGAAAAAGACACCAATCATTTATTTTCTGAAGTAGTATTTTCGGAAGGTTTTAAAGGTGAAACCGAAAAGCTCATCTTAGAAATTTTGTATAATACAGGTATACGAAAGGCAGAATTGATAAGCCTAAAAGAATATCAAATAGACATTAGCAATAGCCAAATAAAAGTATTGGGCAAAGGCAATAAGGAACGTATCATTCCTATAAGTAAAATATTGATAAATGATATAAAATTGTACATCGCAGAAAAACGAAGATTGATAGGAAGGGGAGAAGAAGGCTTTTTATTTGTAACCGATAAAGGAAAACCGCTAGACCCTAAGCAGGTTTACAATATTGCCAAAAAATATTTAACCAAAGTAACCACGATCGATAAAAAAAGCCCACATATATTGAGGCACAGTTTTGCTACACATTTAATGAACAATGGCGCAGATTTAAATGCCGTAAAAGAACTACTTGGCCATAGCAGCCTAGCTGCCACACAGATATATACACATAATACGATAGAGAAGTTAAAAGATGTATATAAAAAAGCCCATCCTAAGGCTTAAATTTTTAAATGAGATTACATAAAAAACAAATCATTATTCATACTATTAATTAAATATTATTACACCTCTACATCGCTTTGTAAAGCCATTATTTATTTTCTACATGATTAATCCTAACCGCTTATCCATTTTCACAAAATAAATTTGTTTTTTTTTATCAATAGTGCTAACTTGTTTTCTCAATATCCAACGTAATAAAATATCTGCCTATGTTTTGAATGCTACCTAAATTTATTTTCATTTTTCACCAAATTTAAAACATGGCTATGAATATTAACATTCAGACAGTGCACTTTGATGCAGACGCTAAACTAGTGGATCATATAAACGCAAAGGCAGAAAAAATCTCGCATTTTCACGACAGAATTACCAAAGTAAATGTATATCTCAAACTAGATAATGTGGTGCATACGATAAAAGATAAAATTGCAGAGATAAAAGTTTTGATACCAGGGCATGAGTTTTTTGTAAAACATTCGTCAAAATCGTTTGAAGAGAGTTTTGATGAAGCTTTAGACGCTGTAATTACACAAATTAAAAGAAAGAAGGAAAAGCAAGCTGCATAAGGCTTTCAGTAATATTTGCGCCCCGCTTAGTACTAAGCGGGGTTTTTATTTCAAAAATAATTATTTCAAAATTTTTCTATTAATAAATTTCTCTTACATTTGCATTCCGAAAAAACAAGTGAGTCACTTTTTGATTAGGAATAGTTCTTTTAAAATAAGCCGAAATAGCTCAGTTGGTAGAGCAACTGATTTGTAATCAGTAGGTCGCTGGTTCGACTCCAGTTTTCGGCTCTGAGGCGTTAAAACGAAGGTCGTTTATTCGATTTCGGTTTGATTCTCTTTAAAAATTTGCGTACAGTTTTACTGTACCTTTTTTTTGATAGGTATATTTTGGGCAGATGGCCGAGTGGTTAAAGGCGACAGACTGTAAATCTGTTCTCGTAAGAGTACGTAGGTTCGAAACCTACTCTGCCCACAATTCAAAATAGGCAAATAGGCAAATGTGCCAATCTGCAAAATTTGAATGTAGTTCTTTTTATTATTTGCACATTTGCATATCTTCAAATTTGCAAATTCATCAGCGGAAGTAGCTCATTTGGTAGAGCGGTAGCCTTCCAAGCTTCAGGTGGCCGGTTCGAGCCCGGTCTTCCGCTCATTTGTATGCAGTTCTTTAAATTAAAGAGTTTTGAATTCAGGAAAAAACTCCTGAGCAAGCCGTTGTAGCTCAGGGGCAGAGCACTTCCTTGGTAAGGAAGAGGTCGTGAGTTCAATTCTCATCAACGGCTCAAAAAAATATTAAAAGGTCGCCGGTTAGCAGACTTGTATTAAACGCTGACAAATTCTAAATCAATAATTAAAAAGCACAAAAAATGGCAAAAGAGAACTT
>JAYSWO010000556.1:0-17464 GCA_043717975.1 Ferruginibacter sp.
GATTACTTATACCAACCAAGAAGTACACGATATTTTAAAAACAGGTTTTGAAAGTAGCCCCATGTTTCAAGGGCGGATACACGGCACAGGTCCACGATACTGCCCAAGTATAGAAGATAAAATAAACCGCTTTGCCGAAAGAGAAAGACACCAATTGTTTGTAGAACCCGAAGGTTGGAATACAGTGGAGATATATGTAAACGGATTTTCATCTTCTTTACCCGAAGAAGTGCAAATAAAAGCTTTGAGAAAAGTACCTGGTTTTGAAAACTGTAAAATGTTTAGACCGGGATATGCTATTGAGTACGATTTCTTTCCACCAACACAACTTACGGTGAGTTTGGAAACCAAATTAATAAAGAATTTGTTTTTTGCTGGGCAAATAAATGGTACAACAGGGTATGAGGAAGCAGCTTGTCAAGGCTTAATGGCAGGCATAAATGCCCATTTGGCAACGAAGGATGAAGCCCCATTTATATTGAAACGTAGCGAAGCATATATTGGAGTTTTAATTGATGACTTAATTAACAAAGGAACAGACGAACCCTACAGAATGTTCACCAGTAGGGCAGAATTTAGAACGCTGTTACGCCAAGATAATGCAGATTTGCGCCTTACAGAAATGAGTTATAGGTTAGGATTGGCTTCACAACAAAGAATGGATAATGTTTTAGCCAAAAGAAAACAAGTAGAAGAAGCAATAGAACTAATTAATGCGCTACCAATCAATGCAATAGATGCAGATGAGTATTTGGTTTCTGTAAACTCTGCTCCATTGGCTTTTAGACAAAAGCTGGGTCAAATACTATTACGCCCAAATATTACCCTGTTTGAAATGATGCAAAAAGTACCAGTGGTAAAAGAGGCCCTGCAGAAATATGATGTAGAGGTGATAGAACAAGCAGAAATACAAATTAAATATTTTACTTATATAGAAAAGGAGAAAGAGTTGGTAGAAAAAATGAGCCAATTGGAAAACCTGGCCATACCACATGATTTTAATTATGAAAAATTGGTAAGCCTTGGAAATGAAGCCAAACAAAAATTTAAAAAAATACAACCCCGCACGCTCGGGCAAGCAAGTAGAATAAGCGGAGTTAATCCTAGTGATGTGCAAATATTGATGGTGTATATGGGGAGATAAAAAATAAAAACATGGAAGAATTTAAAGCAGGCGATATTGTAGAACTAAAATCTGGGAGCCCAAAAATGACAGTGGCTTTTGTATCCAAAGATGGATACTGCTATTGTACTTGGTACGATTTTAATTCTTTCACCTGGCATGAGCAAGTAAAAATATATACGGTATTGTTGAAGAGAGCAGAATAAAATAAATTAATAACGTTAGGTATTTGTGCTTATTAATGGTATATTATTGTCTAATATTATAATTCTTGTTACACCTAGGCCATCATAAATAAAATTGTACATAGTTACCCATAAAATAAATGGCAAGTAGAAAAAATTAATAATACAATTAATGGTATAAAAAAACCCTAACAAATAAATTTTTATTTGTTAGGGTAGATAATATCCGTATCAAAGAATGTTTATAACTTCTTAATCATAATATTTCTATACCAAACATTATTGCCATGGTCTTGTAAAGCAATATGGCCTTTTTTATAAGTACCAAAATCTTTGTAGTCTTTCCATTTGGTGCTGGTTAATGCGTTTTTCCAACCCTCATCCCAAAGTGTGGTACCCACTATTTTTTTACCATTTAAATAAAAATCCAAGGCACCATTCAAGCATTTTATTTCTGCAGCATTCCACTCTAGAGCAGGTTTTACCGTTTCTTCAGAAGAAGAAATAATATCATACAAATCTCCGGCACGATGTTTAATAATTTTAGCATCTGCATGGCATTTGTTATCCAATACTTGCATTTCTAAGCCTGTCATCCAGGGATATTTATATTTTGTAGAATCTTCGTGTACATAAAACATAATACCACTGTTGCCACATGTATCTATTTTCCACTCTAACTTTAGGTGAAAGTTTTCAAATCCATCAGCACTAACAATATCACCACCGCCTTTTATTTGCCAATCGGCTTTTTCAGAAGCATCCAAATGAAGAGCCCCATCGGTTATTTTCCATGCTGCGCCAATGGGTATATTGCCATACTTGTGCCAACCAGATGTTGTTTTACCATCAAACAATAATTGCCAACCATCAGCTTTGTCTTTTTCGCTTAAGGTGTTCAGTAAATTTTCAGTTGCTGTGTTGGTTGCATCTGTGTTTTTTGTTTTATCAGCATTGTTATTGTTACAACCAAACATTGTTGCTATTAATAAAACGGCGGCAAAAACTTTGTTCATTTATTGATTTTTTAAAAGTGAAAATTTTTTACTCAAATAATTGTAGAAAGATACAATGAAATATTTTAATCTAAACCCAATATGGTGCGATTCGTTTTTTCATCTACCCCACTAGAAGCAAAATCGTCGAATGATTTTTCTGTTACCCGTATAATATTTTTTGCAATAAAAGGAGCACCTTCACGTGCACCATCTTCGGGGTGTTTTAGGCAACACTCCCACTCCATTACCGCCCAGCCAGTATAATCGTATTGAGTAAGTTTGCTAAAAATGGTTTTAAAATCAATTTGCCCATCTCCTGGAGAGCGGTAGCGTCCTGCTCGGTTTAACCAACTTTGATAACCGCCAAAAGTACCCTGCTTACCCGTAGCATTAAACTCAGCATCTTTTACATGAAATGCTTTTATTCTTTCATGATAAAAATCTATGTATTGTATATAATCCAATTGTTGCAACACAAAATGGGAGGGGTCGTATAGCAAACAAGCCCTTGGGTGATTGTTTACTTCTTTTAAAAACATTTCGTAGGTAACACCATCAAATAAATCTTCGCCTGGGTGTATTTCATAACAAACATCTACACCACATTCATCAAAATAATTAAGAATAGGCATCCACCTTTTTCCTAATTCTTTAAATCCTTCTTCTACCAAGCCTGATGGCCGCTGTGGCCAAGGATGAAATGTGTGCCACAATAATGAACCACTAAAAGTTGGGTGGGCAGTAAGACCTAAATGTTGCGAAGCCTTGGCACCATATTTTACTTGTTGTATGGCCCAATCGGTTCTTGCCTTTGGATTACCCCGAAGCGCTTCTGGTGCAAACCCATCAAACAGCGTGTCGTAAGCAGGATTTACCGCTACCAATTGACCCTGCAAATGCGTAGAGAGTTCAGATATTTCAATACCACAATCATGTACAATGCCATTTATTTCATCAGCATAGGTTTTGCTTTCGGCAGCTTTTTGTAAATCAATACAGCGACTATCCCATGTTGGAATTTGTACGGCTTTATACCCCAATTCACTTGCCCAAGTGCAAAGCGATTTTAAATTATTAAACTGGGCATCATCTCCCATAAACTGAGCAAGAAATATTCCCGGACCTTTAATTGTTGTCATTAAAAAATCATTTTAATATTAAAAATTTATCCTTCCATTGAAATCCATTTTTTATCGCTTCGCCCACTTTCAATAACTTTTTCAATAAATAACATCCCCCTTATTCCTTCTTCAATGCCAGGAAAATCCAACCACTCTGCTGTTGCTTTTTGTCCATTCATTTCTGCCTTTATGGTTAGTGCAAAGTTTCGATAATGATTTGCAAAAGCCTCCAAATATCCTTCAGGATGCCCTGCGGGGGTTCTACAATTATGAGCTGCAAAAGAACTGAGATATCCATTTCCTGCTCTCCATATTTCCGTTGGTTTGTCAAGCCATTTTACCAACAATGTATTTGCTTCTTCTTGCCTCCACTCTATGCCACCCTTTTCGCCATATACCCTTATTGTAACATTGTTTTCTTCGCCCGCCGCTATTTGGGTTGCAATCAATACTCCACTCGCTCCTGTATTAAAGTTTAACAACACTGCACCATCATCATCTAATTTGCGACCATTTACTACTGTGTTTATATCGGCACAAATTTTTAAAACAGTAAGTCCACTTACATACTCTGCTAAATTAAAAGCATGTGTACCAATATCCCCCATTGCCCCCGCCACTCCACTTTTATTAGGGTCTGTGCGCCAAGCCGCCTGTTTTTGACTATCGCCTTCTAAAAATGTACTTAGCCAGCCTTGAGGATATTCAACATATATTTTTTTAATAGCACCAAATTTTCCACTCAATATTTGTTGCCTCGCTTCTTTTATCATTGGGTAGCCTGCATAGGTATGCGTAAGGCAAAATTTTTTTCCAGAGGCAGCAATGATGTTTTTTAACTGTTTGGCTTCATCTACATTAAATGTAGCAGGTTTATCTAACACTACATGAAAGCCTTTTTCCAGCGCCATTTTTGCGGGAGCAAAATGAAGATGATTTGGTGTAACGATGCTAACGAAATCCATTCTTTCGTTTTCTGGTAATGATGATTCTGCATCAATCATTTTTTCGTAAGACCCATATACACGATGTACAGGCAAGCCAAGGTTGCTTCCCATTTGTATTGATTTTTCGGCACTGCTGCTAAATGCACCACAAGCTAATTCTATTTCTCCATCCATATTTGCAGCAATACGATGCACGGCGCCAATAAATGCATCTGGACCACCGCCAATCATTCCCATTCTTAATTTTTTATTATCCATTGCAAACGATTGAAATTTTTATGGGTATATAAATTTTGTTTTTACCTTAAAAAAATATGTAGTGCTCGTGTAAATATGAAATTAAAAATAGTACATTTAATTTTCTTAGCCATTTTTTAGTCGAAACTTCCTAAACTTGTTTGTGTATGAAACCTGCCATTCGCTTCCAATTGTCTACCATGATGTTTTTGAATTTTTTTATATGGGGCATATGGTTTGTAACCATGGGAACGTTTTTACAAAAAGGAGCTATTGCTGCAAATGATGGACAAACAGGGTTGGCTTATGGCACACAATGTTTAGGTGCTATTATTGCTCCATTTATTGTTGGCATGATAGCCGATCGTTTTTTTGCAGCACAAAAAATATTGGGCGTATTGCATTTGGTAGGTGCAGGTTTGTTGTATTTATTATCTACACAAACAGCGTTTGGTTCTTTTTATACCATGCTACTTATTTACATGATTATCTATATGCCTACATTAGCGTTGGTAAACTCAATTGCATTAAACCAAACAACGAATGCAGAAAAACAATTTGCGGGCATCAGGGTTTGGGGCACTATTGGCTGGATAACATCTGGATTGATTATTGGCTGGATGGCTTGGGAAAAAAATCCTGAAACATTGGGAATAACATATAAAGTTGCAGCAATTGTTTCTTTGGGTTTTGGTATCTATAGTTTCTTTTTACCAAACACCCCACCACCTAAAGCGGGCAAAGATGTATCGGTATCTGATGCGCTGGGTTTAGATGCCTTAAAAATTTTAAAAGACAAAAACTATCTTATCTTTTTCATTGCGTCTATTTTAATTTGTATTCCACTGGCTTTTTACTATGGTCAAACAAATCAATTCTTAAATGAATCTGGTATGGAGGGGGCTGCCGCAAAACAATCTATGGGGCAAATGAGTGAAACGCTTTTTCTATTTTTAATGCCATTGTTTTTTGCAAGATTTGGCACTAAGCAAATGTTATTGATAGGCATGTTAGCTTGGGTTTTGCGGTATCTTTTATTTGCCTATGGCGATACAGGCTCTGGTTTATGGATGTTATACGCTGGTATTATTTTGCATGGTATATGTTACGATTTCTTTTTTGTGACAGGGCAAATTTATACCGATCAAAAAGCGGGTGAACGAGTAAGATCATCTGCACAAGGATTAATAACACTGGCTACGTATGGTGTGGGAATGTATATTGGTTTTTGGGCAGCAGGAAAAATTGCTGGCAATTATGCCATAACCGATGCGGCGGGAAAAGTAGTAAACCATCAGTGGCAAAATATTTGGATAATCCCATGCATTTTTGCAGCTGGTGTTGCACTAATGTTTTTTGTTTTTTTTAAAAATGATAAAAATAAAATGGCTACAGCAGCATGAAACGAAGACAAATAATAAAATCTTTGGTAACAGGAGCGGCTGGTTTAGCTGTTTCAAAAAGCTATGCCATGGAGCAATTTGATGTAGAAGAAACAAATGTTGGCTTAAAAGGTAACATCAATCATTCTGTTTGTAGATGGACATATAGCCACCTTACACTAGATGAGCTTTGTACTTTGGTGAAAAAAATTGGATTTTCGGCCATAGATTTAATTGGACCAAAAGAATGGGATGTGTTAAAAAAACACGGTATTTTTTCATCTATGTGCAATGGTGCAGAAATAAGTTTGGTAGATGGGTGGAACGATAAAAAAAACCATGCTACATTAATTAAAAATTATACAGAGCATATTGAATTGGTGGCCAAAGCAGGATACAAAAATTTAATTTGCTTTAGTGGCAACCGCAGAGGAATGAATGATCAAATTGGAATGCAAAATTGTGCTGATGGTTTAAAACAAATAATGCGTTTGGCAGAACAAAAAGGGATTATCATTCAAATGGAATTGTTTAATAGCAAGGTAGACCATCCAGATTATATGTGCGATAAAAGTGCGTGGGGTATTGCGTTGTGTAAAAAAATTGGCTCTCCCAATTTTAAATTGCTGTACGATATTTATCATATGCAGATAAATGAAGGAGATGTAATAAGAACCATAAAAGACAATCACCAGTATTTTGGGCATTACCATACGGCGGGTGTGCCTGGCAGAAACGAAATAGATGAAACACAAGAGCTTTTTTATCCTGCCATTATGAAAGCTATTTTGGCAACAGGATATAAAGAGTATGTAGCGCAAGAGTTTATACCTACCGGAAAAACGAATGAAGAAAAAGCCAAAGCATTGAAGTATGCTATAAAAAAATGCGATGTGTAAAAGAGTAAGGTAATGAAAAGGGTCATCAAAAAATAGAATTGGGAATAATAAAAACGTAAAAAATCTTTTTAAATATATAAACCTATACTATGCCTGAAAATACCTACGACGCAATTGTAATTGGATCTGGAATTAGTGGTGGCTGGGCTGCTAAAGAGCTTACCGAAAAAGGCTTAAAAGTTTTGATGCTTGAAAGGGGGCGAAACATTGAGCATGTAAAAGATTATGTAAATGCCAACAAAGAGGCTTGGGAATTTCCGCATCGTGGTGCCAGAACGGAGCAAATGATAAAAGATTATCCTGTACTTAAAAGAGATTATCCACTCAATGAAACGGTGTTGGATTATTGGGTAAAAGACAAAGAAAGCCCCTATACAGAAGTAAAAAGATTTGACTGGTTTCGTGGGTATCATGTAGGCGGGCGCTCACTTATGTGGGGGCGCCAGAGCTATCGTTGGAACAAATGGGATTTTGAAGCAAACGCAAAAGATGGTATTGCAGTTGATTGGCCAATACGCTATGAAGACTTAGCGCCGTGGTACAGCTATGCAGAAAAATTTGCAGGCATACAAGGAAGCAAAGAGGGATTAGATGTATTGCCCGATGGTGAGTTTATGCTGGCGATGGAATTGAACTGTGTAGAAAAAGATGTGAAAAAAAGATTAGAAGCTCATTATAATAAACAGCGTCATTTAATTATTGGTCGCAGTGCAAATATTACACAGCCACACCACGATAGAACGAATTGTCAATACCGTGACAGGTGCTGGAGGGGCTGTCCATTTGGTGCATATTTTAGCACACAATCTGCCACTTTACCAGCAGCTATGAAAACGGGTAACCTTACCCTTCGTCCTTTTTCTATTGTTACTAAAATTTTGTACGACAAAAACACAAAAAAAGCAACAGGCGTAGAAGTATTGGATGCTGAAACAAATGTAACCTACACCTACAATGCAAAAATTATTTTCTTAAATGCTTCTGCTTTAAACTCGGCTTGGGTATTAATGAATTCTGCTACCGATGTGTGGGAAGGTGGATTGGGCAGCAGCAGCGGAGAACTAGGGCATAATGTAATGGACCATCATTTTAGAACGGGTGCTAGCGGATCGGTAGAAGGGTTTAGCGATAAATATGAATACGGCCGCAGGCCAACTGGCATTTATATTCCAAGGTTTAGAAATGTATATGACGATAAAAGAGATTATTTACGTGGCTTTGGTTATCAAGGTGGCGCAGGCCGTGGTCGTGGGCTAGATGTAGCAGAGTTTACTTTAGGAGCAGATTTAAAAAATGCATTAAGTGAGCCAAATGACCAATGGTATTTTAATATTCTTGCCTTTGGCGAAATGCTGCCTTACCATGATAATAAAATTACATTAGACAAAAACAAAAAAGACAAATGGGGACTATCCGTACTTTCTTTTGATGTAGAAATAAAAGAAAATGAAAAAAAGATGCGGGTAGATATGATGAACGATGCAAAAGAAATGCTAGAAGCATCTGGTGTGAAAAAAGTAGAAGGATATGATTCGGGCTATAGTGTAGGCCAAGGTATTCATGAAATGGGAACTGCACGAATGGGTCGTGATCCCAAAACATCTGTACTAAATGGGCACAACCAAGTGTGGGATGCGCTTAATGTATTTGTAACAGATGGTGCTTGTATGACAAGTGCTAGTTGTGTAAACCCTTCTTTAACCTACATGGCATTAACAGCAAGGGCGGTTGACTTTGCGGTGAGCGAATTAAAAAAAGGAAATTTGTAGTAGTACATGTTGAAACAATTTATCAATAACCATTAATTTTTTTTCTATGGAACGTAGAGAGCTTTTAAAAATGATAGCCGTACTTACAGGAGCTGTAGTGGTAGGCGGAGATTTATTTCTGAGCGGTTGTAAAACGGGTGCCAAAGTAGATACAGGTTTTACGCCCACCAATATTGCTTTGTTAGATGAAGTAGGTGAAACCATTATACCTGCAACAAATACGCCGGGTGCAAAAGCCGCAAAGATTGGAGCGTTTATGAAAACAATGATTACAGATTGTTATAAAGAAAAAGATCAAGTGGCTTTTGTAGAAGGCTTATCGGCATTGGAAGCAGCGTGCAAAAAAACAAACGGTAAACCCTTTATGGAATGTACCCCACAGCAGCGCCACGATTTTTTAGTAACGTTAGAAAAAGAAGCCAAGGCGTATAATACAAAAAGAGACGAAGAAGATAAACCTAAAAAAGAAGCCAACGATAAAGCCAATAGCAGCTTAGCATTTAAAGATCAAAAAGAATTTGAAGCCGCACCATCACATTATTATACGATGATAAAACAATTAACGCTATGGGGATTTTTTAGCTCAGAAACAGGCTCCACAAAAACATTAAGACACTTACCAGTACCAACCAAGTACGATGGAAATTATGCTTACAAAAAAGGCGATAGGGCTTGGGCGGAATAATATTTTTTAAGACAATATAAAATGTATCATCATGAATAATGATCGTAGAAAATTTTTAAAATTAACAGGGAGTGTTGCGTTAGGAACAATATTGATACCAAGTGCATGCAATTTTGCATCAGAAAATAAAGCCACCAATACAGAAGCTGGTATAAAAGATTTTGGTTTACAACTATGGAGTTTGAGAGATGATATGGCCAAAGCCCCCAAAGCGATATTAAAACAAATAGCTTCTTATGGATATACACAAATTGAAAGCTTTGAAGGAGACATGGGAATGTATTGGGGTATGAGCAATATCGATTTTAAAAAGTACATGGATGATTTGAATATAAAAATAGTTTCTTCACATTGCGACATCAATAAAGATTTTGAAAAGAAAGCAGCAGATGCCGCAGCTATCGGAATAAAATATTTAATCTGCCCGTGGTTTGGTCCACAAAAATCTATTGACGATTTTAAAAAGGAAGCAGAAAAATTTAATGCATGCGGAGCCATTTGTAAAAAAGAAGGCATTTCTTTTGCCTACCACAACCACGATTATGGATTTAAAAAACTAGAGGGCCAATTGCCACAACAAGTAATGATGGATAATACGGACCCCTCGTTGGTAGATTTTGAAATGGACATTTATTGGGTTGCTACCGCCAACGAAGACCCAGAGCTATGGCTAAAAAAATATAAAAACCGTTTTCGACTTTGTCATATAAAAGATAGAAATAAAACGCTTGTAGAAGACAATGGAAAAAACTCTACAGATTTAGGAAAAGGCAGCATAGATTTTACAAAAATTCTTAAAACAGCCAAAGAAAATGGCATGCAATATTTTATTGTAGAGCAAGAGGCATATCCTAACGGTACGCCCATGCAATCGGTGCAAGTAGATGCGGAGTATATGAAGGGTTTGAAAATGTAATATTTTTTAAAATATTAAATCTAATCGAGAAAAAAACGAAGACGAGATGCAGGATTGGATGCCTCTGCCAGTGTTATAATTTTATTTGCTTTGTAGAACCAACTACCACCACCACATCTCCCTCATCATCCCTAATGTACAATCCTTCTACTTCCCAAAAGTTCATTCTATAAAAGTCTGGATCTTGCGATTGCATCATTTGTGCAAAATCTCTTAACTCATGAATATTTGTAAAACAATGCACCTCCTCGCCACTACGAGGCTTTTCATTTTGGAAACGATAGTAAGTAGCCATTTCTTTTAGTTTAAAATGATTAATAAAACCGACAAGTTATTGTATCACCAAATACTGCGCCATTTTTGAAATATTAATTAAGAATGCTTGGGTTTACATCTTTGAGTTATTAGAAACGTTCGTACTTTTCTTTTTTTATAATTCAATCAATAAAATCGTTCAGACACAATTCTTTTAATGCAGCATATTTTTTTCTTCCGAATAGTTATGATGACACGAAACAAGGAGAGAAGAAAAACAACAACATTTTATGTGGTTTTCAACATGGGTTATATAAAAAGCATGTATACTTTTGGTTTGTAATTTTTTTAAAACCTAAAAAGCTAAACCATGAATGCATTAAGAAACAAGGTTCAACTGATTGGAAACCTTGGAGCAGCCCCCGAAATAAAAACACTTGAGAGCGGTAAAAAAATGGCTTGCTTTAGCATTGCTACAAATGAAAATTATCGCAATGCAAAAGGTGAAAAAATAATTGAAACACAATGGCACAATGTAGTAGCATGGGGTAAGGTAGCCGATATTGCTGAAAAATATTTAACCAAAGGTAAGGAGGTAGTGATAGAGGGTAAACTGATAACCAGAAGTTATAATGATAAGCAAGGAAATAAAAAAGCCGTTACAGAAATTGAAGTAAATGAGCTTTTGATGATGGGTGGAAAGGAAAAATAATTGGACTAATTTCTTTGGTTAGAAATGTGAAGGAGTGTGTTGTGTTGTTTTGTAATAAATATTAAGGGAGGTTTTTTTAACAAAATCCTTATAGGTTTAATAAACTTATAGGGGTTTTGCGTATAAGTGTATATACATCCACTACTTTAAGTTATTAATATTTTCTGTTAAACATCTTTTGACCATTAGAAAAATTCGTTTTTTTTTCTACAATCGAATCAATAAAATCGTTCAAATACAATTCTTTTAATGCAGCATATTTTTTTCTATCCTGATTGGCTTTTTCTGCCAAGTCGTATTTCATCTCTTGATATTTTAATCTTGCCCACTCATGTTGCCTTAAAAAATCTCTAGATAAAATATGTCTTTCTAATGCCTGGCTATTAATTGTACAAACATACAGATGGTGCTTTAGGGTATCTAAAATATCATTTGTTGTTTGACCATTTCTTTTAAACACATCTCTATCCTCAATGCCCTGGTTTCCGTTATGGTAATACCCAATTTTTTCCAATCCCGATTTTATTTTTTCAAAACTTGCTTTATTGGAATAGATAATATCAATATCAATGATTGGTTTGGAATCTAAATTTGGTACAGCAGTACTTCCTACATGTTCTATATTATATTCAAGCCCGTGTAGCCCATTTTGGAGTTCACGTTTTATATCTGCAAAATGGTTAACCCTGGTTGGTGTGTATTTTTCGATTAGGGAATTCATGTTGTAGGGCTTTTATAGTCTTTTGCAATTTGCCGCCCAGAAAGCCAACACACAAAGCTGGGGCATCATTTCTGAGCTAGTGCTCACAACTCTGCGCCATTAGGTGAGAGTAAAACTCAATGCTGTCAAATGCAATCTTTTCATATTCAGTATCTGAAATATTTTTATGCTTGCTAGGTCCCCAAGTAAAAAATGACAGTGATATAATTGTTTGATAAAGGAGTTGTTTCATTTTTGATATCAGCTCTTACAGAGAATTTTTCTGCTTGCAGCAATACCAATGTAGCGGTAGCTTTTATTGTTTAGACTGTTTTGCCAAATTAATTAGAGATTTGATTTCTGATTTTTCAAATAACCCTCTATAATAATTATTTGCATCTGAATAACTATTTGCATCTGAATAACGAATATATGGTGTTTTCATTTGAATAAAATTCAAGCTTCCATCATTTTTAGGAACAAGGATTATTACTTTTCCATTCACAGTTAAATCAAATACTTTTTCATTAATAATAGCATAGGATTTGCCGGTAAAATCTATAAATGTAGTATAATCTATTTTACACGTTTCAGTATTTATATATCCTTGGCCTGTTATATAATCGGGAAAGTTACGGGACGAAACCTTTTCTCCCATTGAGTCAGTAATGGCAGAATAACAAAGCAGTACAAAAAAATCTTGATAGAGACTAATAGTGTCTTTATTAAATAAGTTCTTAAATTTATCTTGGTTACCTACCGAAAAGTCAACGCCATAAAATTTCTTATCTTTTATTTCCATTTCCCTTACACCGGCTGAACCCATATATTTCTGGACAGGGAAATTAAAAGAACTAATGGGAAGATTACTGGCATTTCTATTTTGAATAATATCAGTTTTTAAATAATCTCTATCAAACGGCTTACCTATGTCAGTAGTAATTCCAATGCTATCAGTAATTTTTTGCAAACCACTTTGTCCGACTGAATATAAATTCAGTAATACAAAACTCAAAAATGTCAGTACTTTTTTCATGGCGATGAAGTTTTAATGTTAAAGTATTTGAAATAACATAATTACGAAGAAATTCGTATATAATAAAATTATAGTTGTTAAATTATTTCTGTAAGCCCCCATTTCTTACTTAACGCTTTGATTTATATTGCGATACTTATTTTACTATCGTTATCTTCTCAATCATATTTTTAGCATTCTCGTTTCTGGGGTCAAGTTCCAAAGATTTTTGATAGTGCTGTAGGGCAAGGTCAAACTGTTGGTTGGTATAATAAGCTTCTCCAAGGCTGTCGTGAGTATTGCCTGATTTTGGAAACTCTTCAGTATTTAATTTGAATATTTTAATTGCAGAAATCAAGTCTCCATTTGATAAATAATTATACCCAATACTGTTTAAGCTGCTTTCAAAATCTATAAAATTGTACCCTATTCTATCTGAACTTATAACGTTTTTAAAATGAGAAATGCCTTCATCAACAGATTTTAATTTTATCACTCTCATTAACTCAATTGAAGCCACAGGTTTTGGTAGTTCTGCTTTTGCATTGTATAAAACTGGAATTATATTATTTGAAATAGCTACTAAATCACCCCCTCTCATTCCCGCCCTTGTATTGTCAAGCAAAACCACAAAAATACTATCCTCTGGAATTCGTGCCATGTCGCTTGAATATCCTGTAACTCCGCCATCATGTCTTATTAAAGTAATGTCTTTACCTAATCCTAAATAATTTTTCATACTGTTCACAGCAACACCATAGCCATAATTGGGCAGGTATTTAGTGCACATTAACTTTTTGTTTTCGGCATTTAATAATTTATCTGTATAAAAAGAATTATCCCATAAAAATAAATCTTCAACGGTACTGTAAATTGTGCCTGCTGAAAAAGAATATGTCTTTATATGTATGCTTTGCGCTGCAATGTACTCACCCATATAAAAGTAATGACCGTCCGCTAAATTGGGAATGATTTCTTGCGGATATTCAACTCCAGAACTTTTCATACCTAAAACATCGAAAACGCTTTCTTGTAAAACAGTTTCATAGGTTTTCTTAGTAACCGCTTCTATAATCATTCCTAAAATATAGTAGCCAGTATTGCAATAGCGTATGTTTTTTCCTGGTTCAAAAAGTAAACTGTCTTTAAAATATTTTAAGGCAAATTCTTTTTGATTTAATTCTTCTCTTTCCATTAAAGGGGTTGTGCTATCTGTATAGTTGGGCAAGCCCGATGTCATGCTTAGTAAATGATGAATGGTTAATTTGTTTCCTGTATTTTTAAAGTACCAAGGAAGATGAGTTATAATCTTGTCATCTAACTTCAATTTTCCTTCTTGCTTTAATTGAAGAATGAGTAAAGCTGTAAACTGTTTGGTTAATGAACCAATTCTAAATTTTGTATTTGGAGTATTGTCAATGTTCCAAGTAAAGCTGGCTTTACCATAGCTTTTTTTAAGTATTTCCTTGCCATGTTGAGCTACAATTACACTTCCGTTGAATAAATTATATTGATGATACGCTGAAAGTATCTTGTCTATCTTTTTTGCTTTATCTCCTTCTACACTAATTGTTGTTTTGCTAGGGAGTTCCCTCCAAGTATAACTTTTATGTACAATTTTCCAAGCCCCTTCATATTTAAGCAGTAAAAAATAGTCAGTAAACGTACGCCAATTGGGTACTACAATTTCTGCCTTTGCTATTGCTGCATCTTTTTCAATGTCTATTGAAATAATACGTCCAATTCTGTTTGATTTTTCTCCTGGCTTTATATTTGAAATATATTGTTCTCCTGAACGAATCCACAAACTGTCTTTTGCAACTGTGTACAAATTAAAATTTGGATGAAAGGCTTTTCGAAGTCTTTCAGGTTGCCCGTTTGCCGTACCTTCAATATAGTCGGTTAATATTTCTTTTACCTGTTCTAGATCATTTTTTACAAATGGGTCGCCAAGGTCTTTAAAATTTGTTTTTATTATTTTTATTATTTCATTTGCCACTTTCGATGCAGAAGTTGGATCTTGCCCTGTTACAAACCTACCATCAACAATATAAAAGCTATCTCTCCCTTTGTCAGAGTAAACAAAATTGCCATCATTGTTTTTAATGGCTTTATCCATTGAAAAAGGAAATGCTTTATAATATTCCATTTCACTATTTTCAAGCTTGTCCGGATAACCTGTTATTTTTTTTCCCTTGTATAAAGATTTTCCATTTTCGTCTTTTAAGAATGCTAACCCCGCTGTTCCGTGGCATAGTGCAGATACAACACCATTTTTATTATATACTTCCCTAGCAATTTTTTGAATTGTTGTGTCTTCTGCTACGCCATACATTGCCGCACCGCCACCACTATAATATATTGCCAAATAGTTGCCTGCAATAATTTCAGTTGGTTTCATGGTATGCTCTAATTTGTCCATAAAAAAACTTTCATACAAATAATGTTTTTGAATACTATCCGAAGCGTTAATATATCCAATAGGAATTGCTCCACCTTTTGGACTCATAAAATCAACTTCAAATCCAGCTTTTATAAAAATATCATAAGGAACAACAATTTCTTCAAAGTGATTTGAAGTGCTGATTTTAGTTTTACCATAAAAATCTTGATTGGACGTTACAAATAGAATTTTCTTTTGCGCTTGGGCAATTGTCAGTTTGACACTAAGGCTAATTAGCAAAAATATTTTTAAAGATAACTCAATGTTACAAATGGACCTTCTCATTATTTTCTAGTTTAATATTTACTACAAATATGCAAAAAGACTTTCTTCTTATGGAGTTACTCTATAAAGTAATAGTTCAGGTTTATAATATCAAACTAATTTGTGAGCGTTTTTTGATATTCAGCAGGTGTTTTACCTGTAATTTTTTTAAACGTAGTAAAAAAGGTAGATTTTGAACTAAAGCCACTTTCATAGCCTAATCCTTCAATGGTATATTTATTTTCGGTTTGCAATAATTTTTTGGCTTTTTCAATTCTATATTCGTTTATAATAGTTGAGAAAGATTTGCCTAATTTTTCATTTAGGTATTGCGATAAAGTATGCTTGGAAACCCTCAGTTCTTTTGCGGTTTCTTCAAGTGTTAGATTTGGATTAAGAAATAATTCTTTATCAACTATAATATGGAGCGCGTCTTCAATTTGCCCCAAAGTTTCTTTATCTATCCCTTTGTTTTTATACTTCTCTTTTTCTTGAAAAAAAGCAGATTCTTTACTGTTTTTAAAAAACAAAAGCAACACAATTAAATACAAAATAAACGAAAACGATAAAGCTCCTACAATATATGAAGTGTATGCCCCAATACTATATGCCAACCAAATAAAAAAAACACCAAAATATATACTGAGTAACCAAATGTCAATATTTTTTAAATGTTCTTTTACTTTAATTTTTTTGTAATTGGCATAATATACTTGAATGAAAAGACGATGTAGATGAGCCATTGTAAGTAAATTCCTTTTACAATCCACTGGCTCCAAGTATGCCTATTTTCAACATAAGGAAAAAGAATGCCCAAAATAGTTATGCCTGCTAAATAGGGTACAATATGAGTTGCCCAATGTAGTTTTCCATTATTTGTAAATAGCCTAAGGTATAAAAATAAAAATGGGCCAATAAGAATGCAAGCAGAAAGCCCAATTTGAATAAAAATATTTGATAACTGTGGATTAAAATAGAAAAAACTGACTTAATGATTCGGATGCTTAACATAAGAAGGAGCAACGATAAAAAATAATTAGAGAATGCATTCTTCTTAGCCTTTACAGCAAAGTAAAGAGAAAGGATAAAGCCATTGAAAGCCCCTAAGGCACTAAAAAAAAAGAGCATTTGATTTGATTGGGGCATTTTTAGTCTTTTTGGGTTGTTGTTTATTAATGGCAGCAGCTTTTCCCTTTGGTTCTAATACTATACCACAAAGCGTTTACTAAGTTGAGTTAAAATTACTTTATTTTGATTTAAGCGTATGTTTTTCGTGTGAGGTCATAAGTGTTCGGAAGAAAAAACATGTCGCTCCTACGGAGCTCTTACTAGGTTTTATTGTTTATTTCTACTGACATGCCGCCTCTAACGAGGCTAAAAAAAGCTCCAGAGGAGCGACATATCAGTAGATGAATATAAAGATTTGTTGTATTAAGCTCCGTAGGAGCGGCATGTTAAAGGTATTTTTTAATCTTCCGAACAGTTATGGTGTGAGGTGAACCAAGGCGAGGAATTATTGTATTGGCTTGATTATAATCGGTCGGCTGGTTGGCAAGCCTAGGCGCTTACGTGGTTGGGCTGTGGGAGCTAGTGTGGTTAGGAAATGACCAACACGGGCAGAGATTTTATAAATATATATTTTTGATTTAGGAATATGTTTCGTGGGACACAAACCAAGGCGGGAGAACGTTTACTAAGCCAAAATTACTTTATTTTAAAAAAGTAAATAAAAATATTTTGTTTGATTTAAGCGTATGTTTCGTTGGAAACGAACCCGGGCGAGTAATTTCAGTTAATTTTTATTAAAATGTAT
>JAYSWO010000557.1:0-6631 GCA_043717975.1 Ferruginibacter sp.
AGGCATAGAGCGTTATCGTATTTCATCCATAGAACCAAATTTATTGAGCAATGAGATTATTGAATCTGTGAGCAATAGTAAACATTTTATGCCACACTTTCACATACCACTACAAAGCGGTAGCAACAATACGTTGGCTGCTATGCGCCGCAGGTATAAAAAAGAATTGTATGCAGAAAAAATTGGCCTTATTAAATTATTAATGCCGCATTGCTGCATTGGTGTAGATGTTATCGTGGGTTTTCCTGGCGAAACGAAAGAAGATTTTGCAGAAACAGTAGAGTTTTTGAGAGGATTGGATATTTCTTACCTGCATGTATTCACTTACTCCGAGCGTGACAATACACATGCACTTACCATTGCGCCTGTGGTACCCATACATATACGCAACGAGCGCAATAAAATTTTGCGCAATCTTAGCTACGAAAAAATGCAAGCATTTACCAACAAGCATATTGGGCAAACAAGAAAAGTATTGTTTGAGCATGTAAATAAAAATGGGATGATGGAAGGCTATTCAGATAACTACATTAAAATAGCTGCGCCCTATAAGGCGGAATGGGAGAATGAGATTGTGGATTGGGTAATTTAAAGCCCCCTATATTTCCCCCGAAGGGGGAAGAAACGTAGAAGATTATGCAATCGACCTACTAAAAAATCTTTTTCAACACTTCGAAAAAGATAAAATACTCACTTAATTTACAGCGTTCAAAAGTCCCCTTTCGGGGGATTTAGGGGGCCGCATACTCCTCCATATACTCATACCCGACATTCAGCTTTCCTTTCTTTACAATTGTAGCATGATTTATTAAACGTGTTTCTTCACCGCTAAACAAATCTGCGAACACATGTTTTATCAACTGCTCACCAAAATAACGACTAGCATCTCTAGGCAATTCATTTGGCAAATTGCCTACAGCCATTATATCTACTGAGTTTGGGAGAAATGGCGCTGTTCGAGTAAATGTATTTTTATCTACACCGTATATAGGATCAGCAATGGTACTATCTCCAATATTACAAGGTACAGAACCGCCAAAATCATCCGTTATATCAGCAATGGTTTGTATTCGAAAATTAGGTTTTTGCAAATCATCCAATTCAAAAAGCCTTGGTATTTTTTGCTCCCAATAAATGCCATTCATTAAAATATCAGTTGCAGAAATGTATTTTGAAAAAGTACAAACATAATGTTCGGGGTTTTCATGAAAGTCTGTTCTGTTATACTTTCCGTTATTTTTTCTTTCATACAAATCAGCCCCCTTTAAATGTACATACACAGGGTATTTGTATTCTTTTTCTAAAAAATCTTCGGGCTCTACTTCGTGTATGCCCATAAGGTTCATAATTTCTAAAACCCCATGTGCCACTCTCCCGCTACCCGTAACAGCTATTTTGATATTGGGTAATTTTAATCCAAAATAGGTGTGTATGAGGTGTTGCAAATTTTTACCGGAGTTTACCCTATCTAAATGAAAACTACCAGTTCTTGTACCATAAGCCATCATACCGTTGTGCGCACCTACAATACCTGCAAAAAATCCAAAGCCAATTATTCTTGCTCCATCTTCATGCTCTAAGCATTCATAATCTACCAGTGTAATATTTTTTGCAATAATGCTTTGCAACAATTTTTGGTTGTAAGGCTGCAATTTTTTTGTGTGCGAAAAAAACAAATATGTTTTGCCTTCTATCAACATATCTACAGGCACTTCTTTTATGCCAAGCAGAATATCGCATTCGCTAATATCTTCTTTTACTTCTGCGCCTGCTGCTACATATTCTTTATCGCTAAAACAACGCACATCGCTATGCTGCACCATCACTCTTACCTCTGGGTGGTTTTGCCTTATCCATTTGCATTGTGCAGGTGTAAGTGCCACACGGCTATCTGCAGGTATTTTTCCTTCTCGTATTAAGCCAATCGTTGTCATTTCATTTATTTTCGTTTGGCAATTTACGCTTACATTTTTTATACTGCGTACATTTGCTATATGAATTATTACGAATTATTTGAACTACCCATAGCCCCTGTAGTGGACAAATCTGGTATTTCTAAAAAGTATTTTGAATTACAAAAAAAATTTCATCCAGATTTTTATACAAATGAAACAGAAGATGATAAAGAAAATGCCCTAAGCCAATCGGCTGCCATAAACAAAGGTTTCAATATTTTTAGCAACAAAGAAAAAACACTGGAGTATTTTTTGCAATTAAAAGGCATTATTGCTACCGATGAAAAATACAACTTACCTCCTGATTTTTTAATGGAAATGATGGAACTTAACGAAGATTTTGATGAAGAAGCCGATATTGAAGGAAAAATATCAGCTTATGAGCAAGAATTATTATTGGAAATAGAGCCGCTGCTAAGTGCTGAAAACACTGTATTGTTAACTGAAAATGATTATCAAAAACTAAAAGCATATTATTACAAGAAAAAATATTTGAAACGTATTTTGGAGAGATTGGATGATTGATGTAATATTGCATCCAACTCAAATACATCTAATCTTTTAGATGTATTGTGCAAGTTGCCCATGTGGCGGAATTGGTAGACGCAGCAGACTCAAAATCTGCCGTTCGCAAGGGCGTGAAGGTTCGATTCCTTTCGTGGGCACTACATTAATAAAAATCCCTGCAATTTATTTTGCGGGGATTTTTATTTTTACATTTTTTTAAAAGTCCTAAAAAACTTAGTATTTTAGCTCTGCAAAACAGTGATTTATGCAGATAATACAAAGTATTCAAAATAGAATTTATGAAATAAGGGGCAAAAGGGTAATCTTGGATAAAGATTTAGCAGCTCTATATGAAACAGAAACTAAAGCTTTGAATTTAGCAGTAAAGCGAAATTAAAAAAGTTTCCCAAGTAATTTTATGTTTCAACTTACGAAAGATGAATTTGACGATTTGAGGTTGCAAATTGAAACCTCAGAAAAAAGTGAAAATTCTTTGAGGTTGCAAGTTGAAACCTCAAAGAAAAGAGGTGGAACTAGATATTTACCGTATGCTTTTACTGAGCAAGGTGTAGCGATGTTAAGCGGGGTTTTAAATAGTGATAAAGCAATAGATATGAACATTGCTATTATGAGGGCATTTGTAGTTGTAAGAAATGTATTATTAAAATAAAATGATCTTAAAGAGCAAATGAAAGAAATAAAGGAACGCCTTGGTGAGCATGATGTACAACTAAATCAAATATTTGATGCTATGGAGAACTTATTAGACGAAAAAGCGGCTCAAAGAAAATGGGAGGATAGGGAAAGGATTGGGTTTAAGAAATAGAAAAATTTAGAAATGAATATTAACAATTAATTAGAAATATTACTTATGGGCTATAAACTGGTTTCCTAAAAAAAGAAGTTAAAAGCCCACTTTAAATGGGTAAAATGCTAGAGTATTATGGCTAAATCTATCATCACAAATTGTGATGATAGATTTAATTGAAAAACATCATAAATATATGCTGTCACAAATTGTGACCGCATATTAAAAATATTAGTTTTTTTAGCCTAACTAAAGCACTCAAACCTACCACAACACCGATAACTATCTATAAATGATAATATTGGTATAAAAATTGCAGTTCAGCCACTGATAATATTTTTTTGTAAACTGGTTACATTTATTTATTCTGAATTGACTATACTCAAAGAGAGGTACTTTATCATGAAAAAAACACTCCATTCGTTTTATTATATCATTGTGTTGGTATGTATTATGTCAGCATGTAGCAAATCTAATGCAGTAGATGATACTAATTTACCAACTCCTATACCAAGTAATATATTGAGCTATGGCGATTCTATTTTTTATTTAAAATCTACAGGCACAAACATTGCATCTCCCCTCCCGATGAACCGTGCAGGAAAATTTATTGCCTTTCCAAAAGGTATAGAACTAGATGAAGCTACCGGGCAAATTGATTTATCACAGAGTGAAATGGGGCTTCGTTACAGAATTATGTTTATACCAGATGGCAGAACGGATACTATAAGTACAAAAATTGTTTTAGCAGGTATAAATTTTTATGATGGTATATACAGATTATCGCAAGGAGATAGTATTGCGATGCCCATTTATAATGCTAAAGGAGTACCTTACACACCAGGGCTATTTGGCACTGGGTTAAACAATAGTTTTGATGAAGGCAATGGTTGCAATAGCCAAGGATGTGCTGTATCCCTCACAAATGGTAAAATAAACTTAGCCAAAAGTTTGAGAGATGGAGCCATTTCTTCCAATAATGATTCGCAAAAAGAATTTACTTACTTCTATAAAATAGATGATGCTAGTGGTACGACTTTAAATAAGTTAAAAGTAAAATTATATTACTATCAACGACGTGCAGATATTCCTCAATATTTGTGGGATATACTTTTGATAGACCATGCGGGCACTATCTTGAGAGGAACCCAAGCTCGAGGAAATGGTATTACCGAATCGCAAGCTATTGCAAAACCAAGACCGCCTTGTATTATTATAATTCCTGATTAATATCTTTTCTTCTTACTATATTTGATGAGTAAAACGCTAACTTATCATGAGAGCATCTTTTATAGTCTTCATTTCCTTATTATTATTAGCAATTGCGTTTTCTCAAACTTCACTAAAAAAGGAAAATAATTACTATGAGCAATATAGGATTGCTGATAAATTGTTTCATCAGTTGGAAAATTTAACAGCTAAAAAAAATTACTCTGAAGCATTAGAAGAAGAAATTAATAAAAAAGCACTTATCATATTCAATAGAATAATGCCCGACATTGAAAAAGCAGGTGATGATTCACTTGCTTTTTTTTGTCATTTAAAAATTGGAATTCTTTTTCATTATTTTGATAGCACATTGCTAGCAAAAGAAAATTACATAAAAGCTATACATTTTAAAAATAAAGCAAAAACCATTGAAGATTCATTTCTTTTTCAGCCTCTAGTATTTACAGGGCGTGTATACTTTGGTTTAAATCAATTTGATTCTGCTTATATATTTTATAAAAAAGCAGAATTAATTAGTGAAAAGTACAATGCTATTTTAAACGAAGAACAACGATTGTACAATGGGCTTGGAAATATGTACTACGAAACAGGGAATTATAAACAAGCACAAAATTATTTTGAAAAAGCTATATTATTGCTTTCAAAAAATGATGTTAGTTATAATGATTTTTTAACAAATTATAAAATGAACATAGCGTCTTCATTAGTGAAAATAGAGCGGTTTTCAGAAGCAAAAGTAATTTATGAATCTATTTTATTTTCCGGAATAAATACAAACGAACTTTTATTAAGCTTGGGAATTATTAATGTGCAAATGGACAACCCAGATAAAGCATTGCAATACTTCAATAAGGTACATTATGACAACAATAAAACCATAGCTTTATACAATCAAATTGCAAAAACTTACCTAAAACTTTTAAAAATTGATTCTGCCAATAAATTTTTAGATTTGGCTTTGGAAGAAAATAAAAAATGGAATGCCAATAAAAAAAATATTCGTCATGGAATAACCTTTCAATTTATAGCAGATAAATTTATTATAGAAAAAAATTACAAAGAAGCTGTCAATAATTATCAAAAGGCCATCCTGCAATTTTACCCAGATTACAACGAAATAGACGTTTACAAAAACCCAGAAACTTTTAGCGGCGTTTTCTCTTACATAAATCTTTTTAATACCCTTACTTCAAAAGCAGATGCTTTTGAAAAATTATACCAACAAGATAACAAAAAAACTTCATTAGATGCAGCATTAAATGCTTACCACGCTGCATTTTCATTAGCAGATTATGTAGAAAAAACATACGACAGTGATGAAGCAAGGTTATTCTTAAATAAAATTAAATACGAAGTACATGATAAACCAATACATATCAGTTTGCAATTGTATGAGCTTACAAAAAACAAAGCGTATTTAGAAGAAGCCTATAATTTTGACCAGCAAAATAAGGCAAGTGTATTATCATTAAATGTTCAGGAATCTGCCATAAAAAACAAAGCTAGTAGCCATGTTGAGTTATTCGAAAAAGAAACATCCATTAAAATTAATATCACAAGATTATCCCTACAAGCTGCACAAATAAACGATAGTAGCCAATTAGAAAAAATAAAAACCACTATTAGAGATTATGAAATTGAGCTTGGCAAACTCCAAGAAAAAATAAATGAATTGCCAGGATACAAAGCTGAAAAGTTTGCAAAATCCATTCCAGCTGTAGCAGAAATACAAAAATTATTGAACAATAAAACGGCACTTCTCTCTTACCATTTAGCAGTAAATGAAATGGTTGTTTTATGTATAACTCAAAATGATATCAATTATGTAAAACAATCTATTGATTCTGCATTTTTCAATTCAATTAAAGTATTCAAAGCATCGCTAAACAAGTATAAAGCAGAAGAAAGATACGATGGCACAGCCATCTCTATTAAATTATATAATACAATTATGAAGCCTGTTTTAAGCAAAATACAACATGTAGAAAACCTACTCATCATACCAGATGATGAATTAAACAATTTGCCCTTTGAAGCCTTGAGTGATGAAAATGGAAAATTTTTATTGAATAAATTTAATGTACAATACCAATATTCTACCGCATTACTAAGAGATGATATTAAAAGCAAT
>JAYSWO010000558.1:0-44902 GCA_043717975.1 Ferruginibacter sp.
CTGCCCACTGCCCACTGCCCACTGCCCACTGCCCACTGCCCACTGCCCACTGCCTACTGCCTACTGCCCACTGCCCTAATGCACTATCACCACCTTAGCCACAAAACTACCCTTTGGTGTTTCTATCAATAATACATACACGCCATTTACTATACTAGAACCAAGACTATACGTTACAGGGAACATACTAGTATTTGGTATAATTACTTGCCTAGTATCTACCACATGGTTTGTAAGCGTATTTATAAGTCGCAGTTTTGCTGTAGTGGCTTCGCTAAAGGTCAGCTGTACATCAAAATTACCAGGGTTAGGGTTGGGTACTATTAAAGCATACAGTTTAAGGAAGGCATTGGCTTGGTTGCCTATATTACCAAAATTGTCTTTGGCTACAACGTTTACATACTTCGTACTATCATCTATACATCCACTTCTATAATAAACCTTCATCGTTATTGGGTATCTACCTGTATCTGCAAATAGCACTTGTGCATTTAGGTTAGATTGGCTAAGCAATTGTACCGTGTTGCCTAGTTGTGGTAGTATCCATAACACACTATCTTGTGGGTATGGCTTACTAAGGTTTACTAATAATACATTTTCATTTTTATATGCCTGAGTAGATACGATAAAGTCTGTATTTATCAAACTATCTATTCGAGACACTTTTATGGTATCTCTTAGTGTGCAGCCTCTTACAGGTTCGGTTACAGATAGTATGTATCTACCTGAGTCCGTTATATTCACTTTAGCTGTATTTGCCGTAAAACCATAATTGCTTTGCCAGTTGTAAGTAAGTGGCGTGGTTGCGCCCGATACAGTACCATCTAAACGTAAGATTTGTCCAAGACACATTTTTCTATCAGGACCAAGATTTACCAATATGGTATCTGGTCTGGTAAGGGTAATGGTGTCGGTATCAAAACAGCCATTGCTATCCATAGCTCTGTACCAATACGTAGTGTCTTTAAGACCTGTAACGGTAGCTGTAGTAGCACCATTGCTCCATAAATAGGTATATGGTGGGGAGCCGCCTGTTACGCTTACGCTTACAGCTCCGTTATTGGTATTGTAGCAAGTTATGGGTGTTATTGTATGCGTGGCTATTACCCGTACAGGTGCGGTTATTTCTACCGTATCGTGGGCTACACAACCCATACTATCTCTTACTACCAATAAATAAATACCGCCTGCTACACTATCTACAAACCTCGTAATTGCACCATTGCTCCACTCATAGCTGTATAAATTAGCTGTATCTGTTTTTGGCGTACCACCTGTAACTACTACACTCATTGTACCATCAAAGCTAGAGTAACAACTTGCTGGGGTAGTGGTAAACTGTAAATTCATTACAGCTGGTTGCCCTAATACAAGCGTGTCTGATTTTTTATTGTTGTACTTATCTGTTATTTCTACCCTATATGTGCCTGCACCCAGTCCTGCAATGATGCTGTCTCCATACAACTGTATAGTGGTATCAGTGCCTGGTAGTGGTATGCTTTGGCCTGGTGCTGGTATGCGGTACCATGCAAATTGGTATCTCGTTGTATCATTTGGTATGCCGCCTGAGGCAGTGGCTTTTAAAGTAGCATCTTTTTGGTTATAACAGGTTACTTTACGCTGGACGGCTATTTTTACTTTTAGGGTATCGGGTTTTACAAATGGTAAGCGTAGCACATAGAAACAGCCTGCATTGTTTGGATCTACGGCATAATAACTTCTATCGTATAGTTTTAAAATATACGTACCCGCATGAAGATTATACGGCGTTTTTAAATTATACACACTATCTATACTTGTAGTATCAGAGTAGTGTACATTATCTTGCAATAATACAAGACCGGTTGCTGTAGAATCGTACAACTTGGCTATGTATGCTTCATCAGATGGGGTAGCACCAGTGGTAGGAAACTGTGTACCACCTGTTACTTTTATATTAAAGTGTCCATTGGCTGAGTCTACAGAAGTTATAGGAGAAATGGCTAAGAAATCTGCCCCTATTGATTTTATTGGCTCGGTAATGGTAAAGGCATAGGTAACTTCGTTGCCCACAGAATCTCGGGCAAAACAATCTACGGTATCACGTAAATGCATAAGGTAATTACCTGCTCGGAGGCCTCGGATTTTTTGGATGATATCTGTAGTATAATTGGGTGCTCCTGGGTAATAGGTTGTTTCAGTAAAATTTATAAAGTTGGAATATTGGGCAGAATCTTGGTGTTTTAAGCTATACTTATAATACCTTTTATTATTCCCAAACTCTAGCCCACCTCTTGCTTTAACTGTAATAACCCCCGCTGCTGTACCTTTGCAAAATACATTGCTATCTATAACCAAGCTAGCTAGTTTTAATTGGGTTGGTTGGGTAAGTTCTTTATAGTCAAAATGCTTTATACCTGCTGTAAATGTGGCTATGGAATATTCATCAAAACTGGTGGCAGCATCAAAGGTATCTGCTACTGCTGTCGTATTAAAACCGTCCTCAAAATTTACACTGTTTAAGGCCTTATATACCCTTATAGTATCTATTCTATTATTCACATATAAATCATACGGAATGCCTTTGGCGTATTTACCAATTAAACTTACAAAGTAAACACCTGCTCGCAATTCGCTAGGCCAATTGTAACTGCTATCAGGTTCTAAATGATTTAGATTGAGCGCTGAATAGTTTACCCTATTTACAGTATCGAATAATAAAATATTTAATCGCTCGCCTTCTATTAATTGTCTATCAAATTTTATTTTCAAGGAGCCTTCATTACGTTCAAAACAATTGAGATGCGTTGGTGCTATGGAAGTAATGTGCGGTGACGATAAGCGTAAAATAAATACTAATGGATCTGATGAATTTATATTAAAAGCTCCTACAGCACCATCTCGCATTAATACTGTTTCGTTTAAATGGTTGATATAATCATTACCAAGTAAAGAAAATCCAGATAATTTAAGTTGCTCACCCCTATCGCCATAAGGCTGAAGCGTAGATGGTAGTGGTTGCCAATCAACAAAAGGAAAAAGACTATACTGCCAACTGGGGTGATAACTATATCCTTGTCCACTTTCAGTAACGCCATAGGTAGGGCTATTTTGTTTTATTTTAATTGTATCATGGCTTGGTAAGGTAAGTACAGGATCGGTATTTAAAACAACTCGTACACGGGTAGTACAAGTATACTTTAATGTAGTCGTAAATGGCTGAGTGCCATTATAAAGTGAATATGCATTTTGGTGAATCGTTTGATCAAAAAAAATCCCTGTAGGAATAAATGTATTAGAAGTAAATTTACTTGCGTAGTATAAAAAATACCAACCAGGTCCAAGGGCTCCATCTTCTTCTAAAAAATCATAGGTATCTACAACAGAGTTAACTAATTCCACGTTGATATTAGTTACGTCAAATTGCGAATTATACAAGATGGTAGTATCAGAAAAATGCACATTTGCTCCTGGTGTGTAATTAGATATTTCTCCATAAGCAGTATTTATTGTTTTCAAAAGTGTATTTCCAGCTCCAAAAAATTTAATGCTATGCCTATCTCCATTACCATTATTACCATTGTTATTTGCACCTAGCAAAATATTATAACAGCATGGAGAATAATTACAATCTTGCCCAGGGTAAAGTGAAGCGCAAACCCAAACAGGACTAGTAATTTGAGATTGAAATTGTGGGCCTTGAAAATAGTAAAAGCTATCGTTATGGCAAACAATGTCTCTGTCAACTATTATTTTATACTGTTCCGCTTTTATTCGTGACTGCACTTGCGGTTTCGCAACCATCCCAAAAATAAAAATGAAAACAAAAATTAATAAATTACGCATATAAAAAGTATTTTAATAAGTTAGGTTTTTGGTAATAAAGTCTGATGTTTTGCCATTTTCAAAAACCACTCGTATGGCATATTTGTATTTTGTATTTACCAATAAATCTTTGTCAATAAAAGTCACCGCTTCTTTTTCTATCATTTTATATAAGCTCATGCCCACTTTATCTTCACCACGATATAGTTCAAACTGTTTTATGTTTTTTATATCTGGCAGCAGTTTCCAAACCAACGTTATTTGCCTATTGTCTCTATCCACTTCTCCGTCTAAAGATTTCAAAGCATTTTTTATTCTTTTTTCTGCAAACTCAATGGTAATGGGTACGGCAGGCAAAGATTCTAGCTTGCTACTATCCAATGATATAATGGTGTAGCTGTACATTTTATTGGCTTCGCAAGTTTTGTCTGTGTATTGTTGTATTTTTTTATCTCTAAATGATTGTAGCAGGGCCCAATCGGCAGCGTTGCCTATTGTTTTTCTATACAAATTATGTATTACCACATCTTCATCGGGGCTGTTGTTCCAAGTAAGTTTTATACCATCGTCTGTTACTTCATAGTCTGCTAATAGTGGTTGTGAGGGAGGTACTACATCGGGTTTTGTAACTTCTATTAATGGAGCATAGTCAGATTGGTTGTATCGTATATCCACTGCCTTTATAGTATAGTACAATTTACTGTTTAAGCTTTTTATAGTGGTAGTATCGCTAGCTTCGTTTATTTCATACAAACTATCTTTTACAGGTATTAGTTCGTGCCCTTTTACATTGGTTTTAAAAACTCTATATCCTTGCAAATCTTTTTCTGTGTTGGCATTCCATTTTATGGTTACAATTCCTAAGCTATCAATGATTGCCGATAAGCCTGTAGGTACAGCAGGTGGCACCGTATCTTGTGGCTGTATCAAATACGGAAAAGATGTTTTTTCTTCACCATCTTTGGATATGGCTGTTACGGTAAAATAATTGGATGCTTTTAAACTGTCTTTTTCTATTTTAATTTTTCTGTTGTCAATTGGTATATCATTTTTGTAAATTTTATAAGGTCCCTCTATAAATTCACTTTGGTTTACTTTAAATGCTTTTATAATAGCATTAAGGCTATCTTCCATTTGCCATGTGAGGTAATAATTTCCTTTTTCATCTAATTCGGACCCAGAGATGCCAGGTGTAGTGTAAATAATATTTTTACCTTTTCCCATGGCAGCGTTAGAATAAGGGCCATTATCACCAAATAAAGAAACTCCAGCTATGCGGTAATGATACACGGTATCATTATTACCCAAAGAATCCAGATAAGTGATAGCGCCTTGGCCTGGCTTGTCTTGTGTATTTGATAAGTTTGTAGCTGGCTTATCGGACAATGCTGTGTAATTTTTACCTCCATCACTCGAACGCTCCACGATGTAAGAAGTATAATATTCCTTAAAATTTTCAAAATCCCAACTCAGCATAGCAGATTTATCGCCAAACTGTATTAAAATATCTGATGGCTTTGGTAAAGGCTTATAATCTGCTAACCCTATAAATACCTTGGCCGTATCTATTTTTTTTATAGATGTAGGTACTTTAGCATAAATTCTATAAAAATATTTTTCTCCTTTTTTTACATTCTCGTCTTTGTATGCTAACCCTGCAAACGCTGCCGCTTCAAAACTATGGTCTGCCCCATACATGGCCATGGTATATCGTTGGTCACCCTTTTGGGTTTCATTTATCATGCTAGATAATGGATCAGTACCATTGGGTTTATTGTTTGTCATGGTTACATCAAAATCTTCTCCATACAATGCTTGTGCTATTGCTGCTGCATAATCGTTGTTGGTTGCTAGTGTTTCCCAGCTAGCAAGCGGCTTTGGTGTAAGGGTAATCGGTGCTTGGCTTTGTTCAAACTTATTTAGGGTTTGGTTGTTTCTTACAATGGTATATTTTTCTATTACATATCCATACTGATTGCATTGTTTCCATGTACTGTACTCCGTTGGTGCCCATCGTATCATTATCTCTGTTTTACTTGCTTTAGCCACAGCAAACAATTTAGATTTTAATACCAAGGGTTTTCCTTTAGGTGCAGGTGTAGGGGGGCGCTTCACCTGACAAAATACAGCGTGAAAAGATGACAGCATCATCAAAACCAATAAAAAATATTTCTTTTGCATCTTCACGTTATTCAATCGGGTTTTGGTAAATAAATTCGCCTGTTGTTCCCCTTGTTCTTGGTGTATCTAATTGTACAAAAGTAAATTTGGCTTTATAATTACCTATGAGCATAAAAGGAAATCCTTGATTTACGATATTTTTAATATTAGCAGACGCACCAGCAAAAGGATAATTATTGGATATATATCTGTTAATAATTTGGTTTCGATAATCTAAAAATTGCAGGTTCATATACTTATTGGTGTTGTGTATAAACGCCATGCGGGTTCTTAATAACGTATTAAAGGTTCCGTTGCTCAATGAGTTTACATAGTACCAAGATGGTGTAATGGCTCTAAAAGCAGGGATTCCAAATTGATCTAAACCAGGCGTTAATGTATAATAGAAATTTTTGGATGTATCATACAATCTCGTATCACTCGGTGTTGCCGGATAATATAAAGGTTTTAAAACCTGATTAAAGTAAGGCTCATCCGTAACATCGGCTATCGCTTCTATCATTGGTAAGTTTTCTGTGTATTGGTTTCCTACCAATTCATATAACTCAAAACCCTCGTAATTGGCTACTGAGGCTTGTAAATCTATGACATCTGAAGCTACCCTACCCACAATAGGTTGTACCATTTGTAAGGCATTTATTTTGCCAGCTAAAGTTGGGTAATTACTAGTGGTAAATTTAAAACTAATCGCAGGCTTAGAGGTGTCTAAACCAGGGATGGTGGCTCCCTCACCTTGCAATGTAAACTTGTAAGTGGTATTGGCTTGCAAGTTTGTAGGCATGCTATAGTAGAAATATTGAATGCTATCGGTTGTAGCATAACTAGTACTCACAGGTACTCCAGTAAGTGTTTCCACTTTTATTTTCCAGCTATTAAAGTTGTCAAAAAATTCTTCAAATGGTGCCGCTAATTTTACTATCCCTTTGTTAGGTTCATCTTTGTAATAATTACGTTGATCATTAAAAGGATACAATCTTTTAATAAGACTGATTGGTATCTCTACAGGTGCCGGCCCGGTAGTAAAGTTAATTTCTTGCAATTCTTCTACAGGCTGACCGTTAGCAGTATAGGTTACCCATGTACCATTATACGATTTTTGAAAACTTACTTTTACAGAAAGTTTATGTGCCCTTAATTGTTTTAATATAGCACTAGGCATAATCGTAGCTAAATCTCCCACTGTATTATAAGTTATATTTATTGGAACCAATGTGTCAGCCCTATATAATTTAATATAATCAAGATTTGCCCTATAATAATCATTACCGCTTCCATCTTCTCTTGGCACTTCTAACACTGAGCCAGGTTTTAATCTAAACTTTACGGTTGGTCTTTCTAAAACATTTACCAAAGTTGCATTTTGCTCAGGTTTTATTTCTTCGATAATTTTTATGTCTTCTTCGGTTGGTGGTGCATCATATACAATTTGGCAATCGTTACCAAAGCTAAATTTAAAATTAAAATTTGCTTTAATTAACCCGCCTAAAATATTTACATATACACCCAATGCACCTCCAACCCATGTAGGACGTGGCATTCTAGCTTGCAAAATAGCTGCTGCACCTCCTCTTATAAGCACTATTTTCTTTTTTATGAAAAAGAGTTTAATATTTATACCAAGCTCTCCTTGAAAATATGCGTAGGCTTGCCCCATGGCATACCAGCCGTTTATACCAATTGGGTCATTAGGTGCGCCTGCGCAGCGTGCGGTTGTACCAAAATCTTTCAGCATTACGTCGAAACCAAGTCCTGCAGAAAAATTAGCATACAAAATTAAAAACCGAAGATCACCTGTTTGAACAGCTACCGCTGCACCAAATGCAATACCTCTACCTCCTGCTACTGAGCTACTGCTAATATTGCTTTGGTAATTTAAACCACTCTGTGCCAATATACTTATAACCTGTGCTGGCGGTGGTGGAAAAGCAGGCATATCATGCCCAACCATAAAATATGCCGTCGTTTTTATATAGAAAGAACCTATGCCAAATTTAATACCAATTGGATCTGTAGGTGTACCAATGTGTAAATACCATTTACCTGGTTGTGAGTGAAAAACAGCCCAGCCTGCTCTATTGTTATTTCCTACGCCAGTTATTAAACCTCCAGCAGCGTTGATGTACATATCAAAATTGGCATGGAGTGTACTGGCGTTAAAATCGTATTGAATACCAAGATGTGCAGATATGCCTGCAACACCTGGTGTGGAGGTGGGAGGATTTTTATCTCCAGCTGGTGCAAGCGCTTCAGAGCCTTGTGTAGCTTGTGTTGCAGCTTTTGTGGGATCCGTTTCTTTCAAATCTTTAAACTTTACCAAATCTATAGGACTAAGTGATTGCTCATAATCTGTTAGCTTTTTAAGTTGTTTAGCTAAGAAGCCAGTTGCGCTAAGTCCTGCAGGTAATACATCTTCGCTTAGCTTTACCATTCCAAAAAAGCCAATATATCTTAATCCACCTCCCCTATTAAAAGCAATTTCAAAAGATGCTTCACCTGAGAGTACTTTAGTGCCGCCATCGAAAAGCAAAGAAGCTTTTAAACCAAGTCCCGCTGTAGAATCTGCAGCATAATCAATATTTGGACCGGGTGAAAAGGGATCACCAAAACCAGTTTTTTTCATGCCATAAAATGCTCCACCTGCTAAACCTCTCACTCTAAATGGTGCAGCTCCAAGCCCTGTTCCAAAATCTACTTTTCCATCTACATACCAATATCTAAAGGTTGGCGCTTTGGCAAATAAGGCCCTCATATCCACCTTAATTTTTAACCCTTTTAAAAATTCTAATTTAAGACCTCCTTCAAAACCCCTTCCATACCTAGGCGACGACGGCTCTGTATTATCAAAGAATTTTACCCAGCCATCCAATTTAAAGGCCTCTTTAATGGTTGCTTTTATAATAACAGAATCAACTTTTATTTTTTGGAATTGCCAATTAAGTATCCCTCCGCTTTCATTGCTTATTTCTCCAATTACTGTCAATCCTGCCTTACCACTAAAACTACTACTTTCTCCTTTTTCGTCTCCCAAGTTTAGTTTTACATTAAATGATATGCCAACAGTCGTAGCAGAGGGTTTTACCAATGCAATGCGTTCAAAAGAAATAGGAAAATTTCCGAATTTTAACTCCCCATTGTATCCAAAAAATTTGGCAGCAAAATATGGCGGGTAACTTGTAATATGTAATTCTTGAAATTCAATCCCTTTCATGTCGGCAATAGATGGTCTTCCGCCACCATTATCGCCTTTGTTCATAATATTAGAAACAATACCAATTTTACCATTGAGCATGGCTTCTGCTTGAAAACGATCACTGTTTCCTGTTAACTGAACATATGAATTTGGTAGCAATACCACCCTACCAACAAACACATTAAAATCCAGGGTGTCCTGTGTTATTACTTTACAAACATAATCGCCGCTAAAATTTATGGAGGCGCTATAGCCTAAAAACTTACTCTTACTTAATGTATCAGTGTTACTCGTTTTATTTACTGGCAGTCCCAATCTTCCTCCAAAACCTGCTCTTCTTAGTTGGCTTGCTTCTACGGCAATTCTTAAGCTATCCACAGAAAATTTCCAACCTGCAGCATTACCACTTTTTAATGGTAGAATGTTATTGGCAAAAAATACACCTGTTAATCCATTATTATCTATTATGAGATCATTTACCCCTAGTGTAACACGTGTATTGGTATCAGCATAATCTCTATTTTTAAATGATTTGGGCAGCGCTAAGCTTAATTGTTTTACATATACCCCACGCCAAGTATTAAGATTTCCAGCTTGCAAGTATTTATCTTGATAGCCTATTGGGTATACAATATTATTATCATTGCGTAAATCACTAAAATCGAAAACTGCACCTTGCACAGTAAAAACGAAACCCTTGATTCCTTTTACTTCAAAAGGGGATTGGAAAGTAATTCCGGCAAGAATATCATTCCAATTTGACACCGAAAAACTAAGTGTAGCTGTTACATTTCCAGTAGGCAACACGTTACCTAATGCTGAAACAGGTAAAATCATATTTCGAGAAAATTGTAACTCCGCATTCAATCCAAGTCTTTTAAATCCTTTACAATCTAACTCTATAAAAGTTTTTGTTGTATCAATTCCCGTACCTGTGGCTGTACTAAACCCAGCGCCCTTTAAAACAAGGGCTGTATTGTTTCCATTTATAGGAATTGCAACATCGCCAAACAAAATTAATTTCGCTTGCCCAATAATACCACCGTTATAAGAAAGTTTAAGGCCTTGCACTCCAAAAAATATCGGTTTGCCGTTATTAAACTGAGGTATGGTTAATCTTGCAAAAACAGTTAGCTCTGCATAGGTTGGTTTAAATATAGCGCTGCTTACTGCTATCGTAATTTCAGAGCCGTTCCCAATTTTCTTTTTAAAACCAACAGGCAATTTATAAATATCCGAAGGTTGTAAATAATCTACATAATGATTAGATACATCCATTTCCTTTGTGGCTCTATCCGCCATAGCTCGAGATGTGGCTAAACTACTATCAGGAGGGTTATTAAATCCATCATAAAAGGCATCATCAAATACAGTTCCTCCATCTTTTATAGAGAACACTTGCTGTTCTAAATATTTATCTAAATCTCCAAACCGCTTGCTACTTTCTATAGTAACAGATTTGTCAATCCTACCTTGCAAAGGGTTTTTGTTCTTTTTATTTGCAAGTGCCAACGAGTCTTTATCTGTAGCACGAGATTGCTGTACTACAAAAAAAGAAAAGGCCAATAAAATATATCGAATCGCAGTTAAATGATACCTCATTTTTTTAAAAAATTAATGCTTACAAAAAATAGTTTACATAAAAGCTATCATTACTTACCTTTCTGCAACAATGCTTTCAACTCATCCATCTGCTTTTTCAAATTCTCTATTTCTTTATTTTGTGTTTCAAGCGTTTTGTTTTGTTCTTGCAATTTTTTTAATTGCTTGTCTTGGTCTATTAAGTAAAGCGTAAGCTCTTCTACTTTTTGTAAAAGTTTAACTTGTGTTTCTCCCACATCATTGCCTTCTGCTATCACTTTTTGAGCAGGCAACATTTCAGGCAAATGTTTGTTTTTGTTTATAAATGCTTCTACCTCTATTAAGCTCTTAAGTTTGTAGCCGGGTTCAAAAACAAAATCGGCCCATCCTGTAGTTTGTACACGCAAACCTTTTGCCCTTATTTTTCCATTTACAGATAAGCGATAAGCAGAATCTAACGCTGTATTTGTAGAAGTACCAATGCCTACATTTCCTTTACTGTTTATTCTTAAAACTGCATTGTTATTGTTTTGACCAGCTACCAATACATCCGTAAAATCTCCATCTGCATTTGCATTATTACCAGTAGTTATTACAGAAGTTTTAGCCCAAGCATTATTACCTACAGCTAATTTACTTCCGTGTGTAGAACCCACAGAAAGTAGTCCGTTTAATTGTGTAGTACCTATACCCACCATGCCATTATTTTGCACTACAAATTTTGAATTCCAGTTATTGGCACTATCATACCCAATATCTAATCTATCATTGCTAATACCTGCACCATTCCCAATGTTCATTCTTAAATCGGTATTGTTTGCAGTATTATTATACCTGCTCATCCATACATTATCTCCATTACCTGTGCCATTAAACCATAGTTTACTACCAATACCAGCAGTACTTGTTGCATTGCCAATATTTGCATCTCCATTTACCGACATTCTATAAGCTGCTACAGGAGCTGTACCTACACCAATATTGTTATTTGTTGCTGATGCTGTTAAAACCTTTTGTGTACCATTGTTAATATTAAAAGCATATCCTGCTAAATTAAGGTTTACAGTGTCTTCCAAAGAGCCCCCAATGTTTACAATCCCATTGCTTTGGGTAACACCATTCTTAAATGTGTAGGTTGCACCACCGCCTCCGCCACCACTGCCATAAGGCAAATACACCATTTTTAAGTTTCCACTTTGATCTGTAGTTAACACAGAATCTCCTTGTGGATTATTTTTAAAAGATTCAAAACGCATACTACCTAGGGTGTGAAATTTTGCAGTGGCTGAATCCGTTCCAATACCTACATAGGCACTATCTCTGCTATAAATATTATTAGCATTCAATCTCCATTTGCTATTGTCTGCGCTCAGGTATTTCATGCTCAAATTACCACTTGAGTCTGTGGTTAATACGGAATCCTTCGCTGCATTGTTTTTAAGTGACTCGAAGCGTATGGTTCCTTTTGCATGTAATTTTGCGGTAGCAGAATCTACCCCTATACCTACATAAGCACTGTCTCTGCTGTAAATATTTCCATTGTTTAATGTCCACTTTGTATCGTCATTACCACCTGTGCCACCTACAAAATATTTTAGTTTAAGGTTACCGCTTGTATCTGTGGTTAACACAGAATCCATTAAGGCATTATTTTTGAATTTTTCGAAACGAACGGTGTTGGTGGTGTGGAGTTGTGCGGTAGGGGTTACAGAACCTATGCCTGTATTACCATTGCGTAATACTGTCATTGCGTTCGTATAATTTCCAATACCTATTTGAAAAATCCTATCGGATTGTTCGTACACGAGAGGGTCAGGTGTATCAGTTGTATCATTTACTACCCCTATTGTTAAAGAGCCTCCAGATTTTGCAACTGTACCTTGACCCATTGATGTAGAATTAACTCCAGTTGCGGCTGTAGCATTTCCCATTGCTGTAGAATTAACTCCACTTGCAATTGTCTCAACACCCATTGATACAGCTCGTTCACCGCTTGCTATTGTAACATCCCCCATTGCGAAAGAATTATAACCGCTTGCTATTGTACCTTCGCCAGTTGCAGTAGAATTATCACCAGTTGCAGAAGTTGCATTACCCATAGCAATACTATAATTTGTACCAAACTTAGCTACTTGGTTATTATTTACTTTGACAATAAAAGGAACTGAATCAGTAGTACCAATAAAATTTGTGGCTGGGTTTGTACCTGCATTACCAGTTAGCCCCCAACCTGTAGTTCCACCACCACCAACAAATGCCCAGCCTGTAGATTTGTATATCCAAATTCCTTCTGTTCCATCATTTTGGTAAATATGCAATCCTACAGCAGGATTTGGTATCGCCAAACGTTGAGCATCCGTCATAATTGGATAGGGAATAGCTCCTTGATTGTTATTAGGACTTTTTACCTCAAAAGCTGCGGAGGGTGTGTAAACAGGAATAGCCGCTCCATTTATTTGTACTTGGTTAGTGGAAAAATCTCCGCTAAGCAACGTTTTGGTTCTTCCATTAGCGATATATAATTTATTGCTGCCTATTTCGTTAAAACCTGCTCTGTTTCCTATAAAAACGTTGTTACTTCCTGTTGAGTTATATCCTGCCTCAGTACCAATATATGTTGCACTATCACCAAAAGTAGCATTATAACCTGCACCTCCTCCAATCATTATATTACTATATCCTCTTCTTTTCTTTCCGCCTGCCGCATATCCTAAAAATGTACTATATCTTATTGTGTCACCTGCAATATATGTCATACCTGAAAACCCAGAACTACCACCACTCGTAGCTCCAAATGCTGTATTATATTCTCCATATTTATCATAAGATCCTGAATGATATCCTGAAGCAGTATTATATCTTCCTCCAATACGATTTTTCATAGATGCAACACCAAGGGCAGTACTTCCTATACCAGTACTATCATCCCTTAAAGCTATACCTCCAATACCAATGTTGTAATTCCCTGAAGTATGATTGTTCATTACAGAGCTTCCTATTGCCATATTTGTATTAAGCCCTGTGGTTGCAGCAAGTGAGTTTTCCCCTATTACTAAACCGTATAAATTTCCTGTAGGAATTGTTCCTCCTTTTCCAATCTTTAAGGTATTTACCGTTATAGCATTTACAAAAGTTTTATTATCATTTATTGTTTCATCGCCTGCTTTGTGAACAAGCAAAGAGGTATCTGTTGTACTACCAGTTGTTATTGGCTGCCAAGATGCTAGCCCGTTTGAATCAGAAGTTAATACTTTATTTATACCTTGTGTACCATCTGCAATTTTAATTGCTCCTGCAATATCTAGCCTAGTAGTAGGTGTAGCCGTACCAATACCTACATTACCAAATTGATTGATACGCATTTTTTCGCTTCCTGCAAAATTAAAAGATTGATAGTCGGCATATGCACCGCTGTTAAATTTAGTATTGTAACCTTGCTCTATATTAAAACTCCAAGTATCGTTATATCCTGGGTTATTACCACGAAATTTAAATATAGCATCTGTTCCTGTAGTAGAAACATCAAAAATACTAAATGTCGTATCACCAATACTAAATATATTATTTCCTCCAGCAGCATTCCAGTTATTATAATAAAATCTTGATTTGCCAATAGCCGAGATTTTAAATTTTTCTGAGTTATTTGTTTTAAAAACTAAATCAGCTAAATCTGAAGTTCCAATAAAATTTGTAGCAGCGTTTGTACCTGCATTACCTGTGAGACCCCAACCTGTATTGGGTACAATTGGTAAAGCCGCCCAAGTGGCTGCACCAGTATCATCTGATGTAAGTACCAAGCCAGCCGCTGCACCTGTAGGCATTCTTAATCCCAAGGTATTTGTTATACCATTTACGTCTAATGTATAAGCAGGTGTTACCAACCCTATACCAATTTTTGCACCTGCCTTTGGTGTTTCGTATGGGTTTGTAGCTGCTACATCATTTTGTAATCCTGTACCATACAATACACCGCCTATATTCATTGCATTGGTGGCTGCATTAGGTAAGGTAATATTTGTACCAATAATTATATTGTTAGAGCCTATGTTGTTATTTACAACTCGCTTACCAGCATTGTAACCTATTAAATTTGAATAAGAAGAAGCATTTGCACCGTTACCTGCATGAAAGCCAATAAAATTAGAATATGGTGTAAGATTTGCATTAATACCTGCGTTATTTCCAATAAAATTAGAGTTTGGCGAATAGTTAGCAGCTACACCTGCACTATTACCAATAAAATTAGCATTAGGCGAATTGTTTGCTTGTCTGCCAGCATAGTATCCTAAAAAATTAGAGTTTGCTGATGAGCTTGCACTTAGCCCAGCTGTGTAACCTAAAAAGTTAGAATAACTTGAAGTAGTAGCAGTAATACCTGCTTGATAGCCTAAAAAGTTAGAGCCAATGGCTGTGATAGCTCCTGAACCTGCACTATTACCAAAAAAGTTTGAATGACTAATTCCAGTAGCACTAGCACCTGCACTCACTCCCAAGATATTATTGTGTGAAATATGGTTTAATGTTCCATAAGCGGCATTATTTAGTTTTATGGTTAATGCATTATTATCAGTAGTTCCAATAAAATTTGCAGCTGCAGTTGTACCTGCATTACCTGTGAGACCCCAACCACTTGCAGCAGCACTAGGTATTACTCTTTTCCCTAACCCACCTACAGCGTTTACTACCACCAAACTATCTGTAACATTTGTGCTATTATACAAACCGGAAAACTTTACACCCTTTGTTACAGAAAGTAAGCTATCTGGGGTAGATGTACCTAAACCTGTATTGCCATTTTTTAAAATGGTAAAAGCGTTACTTGTAGCATTATATAATGTGCCATTACCTATTGAAAATAATCTGTCAGTAGGTTGCCAACTAGTAGCTGATATAGGTGTATAATCAGTGTTAAATAATCCTAGTGATGTTTCTACATAAGATTTTGAAAAATTATACAATCCCATTACGGTAGAAGAATTACCGATTGCATATGTATTATTACCTATTGCTGTAGAGTTCATACCAGTTGCTTCAGTGTAAGATCCCATAGCTGTTGATTCAAATCCATTTGCATTAGTATAAGATCCCATAGCTGTAGAAGCCTCTCCTCTTGCATGTGTGCTTGATCCTATAGCCGTAGAAGCAACACCACTTGCAGTCGCAAGATCTCCTAGTGCCGTAGAAGAAAAACCAGTTGCCGAAGTATAGTACCCCAATGCAGTAGAAGAAAAACCATTTGCCCTAGGTTGATACCCCATTGCCACATTATATTGTGTTCCAAACTTAGCAATAGTATCATTATTTACTCTAAGGTATAATGGTTTAGGATCAGTAGTACCAATAAAATTTGTTAACGAATTTGTACCTGCATTACCTTGCAACCCCCATGCGGTAGTAGAAGCAGCGGGTGAGTTAGCCCATATAGGTGTGCCATTAGCTGCCATTGTAAGAACATTATTCGTTGTGCCCGCTGCTAGCATTCCTGTAACTCCTGCTGCTGTTTGATATGGTATAGAACCAACCAAACCACCTGAAATATTTGAAGATGTTGTTGCAGTTGCGGCATTACCTGTTGTACTTTGGTTTAACGTAGGAAAATTTGATAAAGTAGCCGCACTACCCGTAGGCGTTAAATAATCGGCACCTGCAACAGCGGAAGATATTGTTGTACCATTACTTTTTACTAACCCGTTTATTGCTTTTACAATTGGATCTGTTTCGGTAAATGATGTTAATGCTGTGTTATCAAATACCCATGCTGTTCCATTATATCTCAAGTTGCCTGTTGTAAGTGCAGGTATGTCAGCATTTTTTATTCCATTTACAGTTAATGCTGTACTTCCACTTACATCTCCTGTATGCGTAGCATTTGTAACCAATCCACTATATAAAGTGTTGGGTGCATTGTCGCCAGTATTAATACCGCTTAATGTTGCTACTGAGGTATTGGCTAAATCTGTATTAGGTATTAAAGGAACATAGCTTGGTGTTGTACCTGCCATTTTAACATACCCTGTACCGTTTAAAGTAGTACCGCCTCCTACAGGAGCCTGCCATGTTCCTATACCAGATCCATCACTCGTTAAAACTTTTAAATCTCCTGCACCAGTTGGCATTTTAAACCCTTGTGTGGTGGTGGTACCGTTTACATCTAGGGTAGTTGCAGGCGTTGTTGTTCCTATACCAATTTTTCCATTGTTTTCTGCCATTATACTATTAGTAAATGTAGTAAGCCCTGTATATTTTGGTATTCGCCCAACGGTGGCAGTGCTTGTTTGAGCGGCGGCAGTAATTTTTATATCATCTACACGCCAGTTAGGAACTGTAGTAGATGGAGTACCTGTACCACCAGTTGCATAAATTCTCAAAGTGATAGCAGTACTTACTGCGCCAACTACTGCTGCCGGCATATTTACATTTACTATACCCCATGTAGAAGTGCTAATGGATGTTGTAGCAGTACCAATAGGACTAATATAATTATCTACACTTGAAAATACCGTAAAAGTAGTAGGCCCAGTAGCTACGGATAAATTTCCCCAGTTTATTGCTGTAATAGTTACCGAATTATTAGTAGCGGGTGTTAATACAACTTGTAAATATGTACTTGTTGCAGCTGCAAATGGTACTGTCTTTGCAAAAGCATTACCACAAAATGTACCTGATGCACCTGGGTACCCAACAGAAGGTGTTCCAAGTGCAGGCGTAGTTAAAAAAACCACACTTGTTGTACTATTTTGCACTTGTGTAATAGCGGTAGCAGAAGTAATACTTGTTGGTAAATTTGTTGCTAACCCTGAAACAGAAGTTGTACCAAAACTCCAAGTAATCTGTGCCTGCATTACTTTACTTGCTCCTGCTAATAATAAAAATAGGAAAAATAATTTTCTCATTTGTGTTGTTTTAGTTGTTTTATCTTAAGTAATTTTTAAAAAAATGGTATTGATAATTATATATAGTGTTGGGAAATATTTGAAAAGAGGAAATTGTGTAAGATAGATGATCACTCGTTTTGAAAGAAATACGATAAAATTGAAAGTAATTGTAAAAAGGTAATACAGCATACGAATATGCGAAACTTATAGTAGCATTAAATAAAATGAGTACAAGGGTACTTAGCATTTTGAAAGCGGATTAGTTAGTTTTGGGAGCGTAAGGTATATAGAAACGTTCACTAAAAAAAAATGTCAACATTATAAAAATGTTGTCTTATTATATTTTATTTCTTGTTTATTCATACATCAAAGAATAAAGAACATCTGCTATTTTTACTTATACTGCGTTTAAAACAAAAGTAAGGGAGGTTTATCTACGAAAGTTATACTAATTGATAAGTGCGTCGTATTAGCCATAGGTGCGTTGTTTTTGCCATTAAGTGTGTAACAAGGTTTATAAAAAAGTATTATTATGTGTAAAAAAAAGAAGCGAAAAATACTTTTTTGTATTTGCAATAATGCTGCAAGTGCATCTTTTTTGTCTATCATTTAAAACAAAAATTTCTTTTCTCAAATTCCTGTTAAATAACCCCAAGCTTTTTTTTAGTACAAAATTGTACCGTAATATTACCACTCAAATAACCATGCCCTTGCGTAGATTTTTTACTTTTTTATTTTTTTGTTTTTACACAACCCAAGCTTTTACCCAAATAAGGGTAAGTGGTACGGTGCTGGACAAGAGTAAAATAAATTATGTAGAAGGTGTGCAGGTAATCAATACAGGTGGCAAAGTTGCCTTTACAGATTCGCTTGGGCATTATAGCATTTCAGCAAAAAATGGCGACTCCTTGTATTTTGTGTACAATAACAAACCCACCCAAAAATTTGCTGTGGGTAGCATTCCCAACCCTGAGCAGTTTGATATTTCCATACACCTAAACATAAAAGGAAAGTTTACCGTTTTAAAGGAAGTAATTGTATATTCAAAAAACTACAAACAAGATTCTTTAGAAAATAGGCAGAATTATGCCGAAGTATTTTCGTTTCAAAAAGAAGGGATAGGCACTTCCATAGCACCAGGTGGCGGAGTAGGCTTAGATGCCAATGCGCTGATAAATATGTTTCGTTTTAAAAGAAACAAGCGTATAAAAGCTTTTCAACAGCGGTTAGAAATAGAAGAACAAGAAAAATATGTAAGTTATCGCTTTAGTAAAAACTTTGTGGGTCGTATAACACAATTAAAGGGTGCTGCATTGGATACTTTTTTAATTTGGTATCGCCCATCGTACGAATTTGTAAGTACCAGTAGTTTAATAGAGTTTAATCAGTTTGTGCTTAATGCATCTTATCACTATAAAAAGATAATGGGAAAGAGGGAAGAGGAATAAATTGTTTGTTGTTGAAATTGTTTAGCGTTTGATTGTTTGGTGTTTGGTTGTTTGTTGTTTGTTATTTGTTGAATTCTATTAAGGTCTTGTTTTATAAGTCTTTTGCGTAGATTTTTTTTGTGCCGCCTTTGCCGTCGGATACAACGATGTACGTATTGAGGGCTTTTGTTTCCACAATCAATCTATTTTTTGCCCTTTCCATTGCGACTTGTATTTTTTTAGAAAGGTCTTTGCTTATGGTTTTAGTATTATTCATTTTCCAATGATTTTATTAAATATCTCAAAGTTATTTATTTCTTCTTTATTGGATATTGATTTTGCTATTTCTGTATAATCAGATAACGAGTTATCCATTAAGTACCAATTATCAACTATTTTTAAATACTTAGATACGTTTATCAAGCCTTTATCAAATCGCCTTTTTATTGTTTCGGTTGGAATATTATGTCCGCCTTTGCTAACTCTAAGGGCTACCCTATCAATTGCTATTTCTACATTATTTACATAAACAAAAAACATTGTTACAGTAAACCCTTCTTGTTTTGCGTGTTCGATTATTTTTAAATAAGTTAATCCTGAAAGAGTGGTTTCAAATGCAAAATTCTTTTTTTCTCTTACACAGTCAGCAATTTTTTGTAACATTATTTTACCTGAAGCAAAAGCAACTGCATCTACATTTTTTGGGTTTAATCCTCTTGCTATTTCATCTGCATTTATAAATTCTGTTGCATCAAAAACTTCCGGCAATAGATTATAAGCCGCAGTCGTTTTTCCTGCACCATTACAACCGGCTATGATAAAAAGTTCGGGCATTTATAAATTGTTGAATTGATACATTGTTAAACCTGCCTGCCGTCAGGCAGGTTGTTGCTGGGCTAAGTTTTATTTCAAGGTCGCTATAAAAACAAAATAAGTATTTTAATAATTCATTAATCGCTCCACCATTTCTCCCAACCTACCATAAGCCATAAAGTTTTTTTCCAATTCAATATTAAACGGAATCGGCGTATCCAAACTTGCACAGCGCATTACAGGTGCATCTAATTTATCAAAACAATTTTCGCCAATCCATGCAGCAACTTCGCCTCCAATACCACCAGTTAAAGAATCTTCATGCAACAACAAAACCTTTCCTGTTTTTTCGGTTACCCTTTTTATAGCATCAAAATCTAATGGCAATAATGTTCTTAAATCTAATATCTCTATGCTAACATCTTTGTTTTTTTCTGCATATTCCATTGCCCAATGTACCCCAGCGCCGTAGGTAATAATGGTAATGTCATCCCCATGCTGCACATTCCTTGCTTTGCCAATTTCTATTTCGTAATATTCATCTAATACTTGCCCACTCACACTTCTATACAAAGCCTTGTGTTCAAAAAACAACACTGGGTTAGGATCGTTTATGGCTGCTATCATTAACCCTTTTGCATCTTCTGGCGTACTCGGATAAACCACTTTTAACCCTGGCGTATGCACAAACCAAGCTTCGTTGCTCTGGCTGTGAAATGGGCCTGCGCCTACGCCACCACCCGTAGGCATGCGTATAACCACATCGGCATTTTGCCCCCAACGGTAATGTATTTTAGCTAGGTTGTTTATTATTTGATTGAAGCCTACTGTAGCAAAATCTGCAAATTGCATTTCCATTACAGCCTTGTATCCTTCTAAACTTAAGCCCAATGCACTACCCACAATAGCACTTTCACACAAGGGTGTATTGCGTACTCGACCTTTGCCAAACAATTCTACAAAACCCTCCGTTACTTTAAATGCACCACCATACTCTGCAATATCTTGCCCCATTAAAATAAGGTTCTCATGTTTTTGCATGGATTGTTTAAGACCGTCAGTTATTCCATTTATAAACTTCTTTTCTGTACTGTTTGTTGTTTGCTGTTTGTTGTTGGGTTCAATTTCGCTTCTCGTTTCTGGTTTCTCGCTGGGAGATACTTTGGAGTTGTCATAAACTACTGTTGTCTGTGGTCTGTGGTCTGTGGTCGGCTTTGGCTTCGCATACACGTCAGTTATCTCCTCCTCCGTATTCGCCACAATCTTATCGGCCTTGTATGCCTCTGCTAGTTCTGTTTCTATATAAAGTTTTGTTTCAGCTTTTATTATTTCTATTGCTTCTGCTGTCAAATGTTCTTCATCAACCAACCATGCTTCATAATTTTTTACTGGGTCTTTCTTTTCCCATTCGGTAAATAATTCTGGTGGTACATATTTTACACCGCTTGCTTCTTCATGCCCACGCATGCGAAAAGTCATACACTCTACCAAATATGGTTTTTGGTTTTTTATACAATACTCTCTTATCCCTTTTATGGTATCATATACTTCCAACAAATTATTGCCATCTATTCGCACACCTTCCATGCCATAGCCTTTTGCTTTATCAACCAAACTTTCGCAGCGGTATTGCTCATTTACGGGTGTGCTTAATCCATACCCATTGTTTTCTATTACAAATATTACTGGCAAGTCCCATACGGCGGCTGTATTTAATGCCTCATGAAAATCCCCTTCGCTTGTACCACCATCTCCAGTAAATGCAAGCGATACTTTCTGTTGTTTTTTTAATTTATATGCCAATGCTACCCCATCAGCAATAGCTAGCTGCGGCCCAAGGTGAGAAATCATACCACAAATATGATGCGCTTTGCTCCCAAAGTGAAAACTACGCTCACGCCCCTTACTGTAACCTTCTTTATTGCCTTGCCACTGCATAAATAATTTACTAAGCGGCATATTTCTACCTGTAAAAACGCCGAGGTTTCTATGCAATGGCATTATCCACTCATCTTGTTGCAATGCCGCTGTAACGCCTACCGATATTGCCTCTTGCCCAATACCACTAAACCATTTTGATATTTTTCCTTGGCGCAACAACACAAGCATTTTTTCTTCTATCATGCGGGGTAGCAAAATAGATTTGTATAATAAAATACATTTTTCTGGTGACAAACCCTTTTGTAAGAAATTCATGCTGCGAAGATAAACAGTTGGAAGAAATGTTAAATGGTTTTATTGTTATATTGTTATTTAATTTTAGATAGAAAATAGTTATTATTTTTAGATAACGCTTTGCCCACAGAAAAGTATACTGTTTTTTAATTCAATAGTTATTTACAAACGCTAAAACGTAAAAATAATCTACATGCAATCAGATAATAATAACGCATTCGTAATTTCTTATTTAAACCTTCGCTTAGGGTTGGGCTTTGTAGGTTTTTTTCTTCCTATAATTTTAGTAGCCGGCACTTGGGGGCTGGCAGATTGTACCCAATTGCAACCATCCATCAGCCATTACTATTATACCATTATGGGAGATTATTTTGTTGGTTCTTTATGTGCGGTCGCTATGTTTTTATTTTTTTACAAAGGCATAGATAAGCAAGATGGCATTATTGCAAACTTTGCTGCAGTATTTGCTTTGCTGGTTGCGTTCTTCCCTACCAATCCAAGTATAGATTCAATTTGCCAATATATTTCCACCAATAAGACCACATCAGTAAATGCTGTACATTATACAGCAGCAGGTTTACTTTTTGCAAGCTTTGCCTATTTCTCCATTTTCTTATTTACCAAAACTGACCCTACCAAAGAAATGACACCACATAAAAAAATGAGAAATCGTATTTATGTAGCCTGTGGTATCATTATTATTGTTTGTATAGCGCTTATAGCTGTTTATAATTTTGTTGGAAACTTAGAAACAATTTTTGCAAAATATAAACCTACGTTGGCTTTAGAAAGCATTGCCCTATTTGCCTTTGGCATATCGTGGATTACAAAAGGAGAAATGATTTTGAAAGATGTGTAAATTTAATTAAAAGCCGCAGTGCAGGTTAGAAAGCCTAACAAAAGTAACAACCCACCACTCATTAAAAACCCCTGAGCATATCGTTTATCTTCTGCTATCAATAAAAATAAACCTGCTATAAGTGCAATAAGACCGCCTGTAAGAAATACGATACCTACTACCAAGGATACTTCGTTTGTGATATTTTGTGAGACTACATATAAGACCGCAAATAAAATTGCTAGTGCAAGGTTAATTAAAACGATTTTTTGTGGGAGTTTCATCTGATAAAATTAAAGGGAAACAATGAGCAAACGCCTATGCCAATTACTAAAGCTATCCCCGCACTTAAAAGGATTGCCTTACCAACTTCTCTAGTTTGTTTATTTATACAACCAATAAGACCTAATACAAAATAAAATAGACCAAGTAAAATCCCAACTAAACCAATACCACTTAGCTTTTCGGCGCTACTTACTATGGAAAAAACCACTGCTAATAAAGCATAAATAGCTAAACAAATTACCAGAGTCTTTTTTTGAATATCCATTGTATAAATTATTCTAATGAAAACCTCCAATACCCATATTACTACATATTGAAAAACCGATTATCACAAATACATCAAATAACAATATACCTCCCAATAGAAACTTTAGGCCATCTTTTCTTTTCTGTTCACTGTTGCTACACATTTTTACAATGCCCATTATTACAAATATTAATGGCAATACAACTGCAATAAATAATATCGCTATTAACCCTTCCATAATTTATTTTTTTATACAGGCAAACTTTCTCTTTCTGCCTGTATTATTTTTAAATGTGCTTCTTTGTCGTCTCTGTAAAAAAGATTCATGGTTTCAAAAGGTATGATACGCCCATCTTTATGTACAATATGCACACAACTTTTTTTAATGGCTCGTACATCAAAATCGTAGGCATCTATAAACCGCATTATAATAATGCGAAACAAATTTTCGTACCCTAGCCCTGGTGCTTCTATTTGTGGCAAACAACAAAGTAATTGTTTCATATTTTCTTCTACCCTATCTACAGAAATGCCTGTACTAAAAATATCAATCATTTTTTCTTTTAGCGCATCGTCTTGCTCATAAATAATGGTATTGCGGCTATTGTCTAACAACTGTGTAGGGTCTATATACCGAGTAAGGGGGAAAGTTTGCCCAGCCAATTTTAATGCATAGCCCATTACCAATGCATCGGGGTTACAAGGCACAGGGAGTAAGTCGTTTGGTTTAAAAATATTTGTTTGTTCCAATATTTTTCTGCGTACATCTGTTAGGGTAATTCTATCTGTAGCTGGGTCAAAATTTTCTGTACGCCCAGCTACTTGTGTGGGCTGAAAGGTAACACCACGCACACATTTTTGTTTTAGTGCAAACTCAATAATTTTTCCTATTTCATCATCATTTACACCATGCTGCAATGTTACAACCAGTGTTGTAGAAAGATTGAGTGCATTCAAATGCTCTAATGCTTTCATTCTTGTTTCGATTAAATCTTTACCACGCAATTGCTCCAATGCTGATGATTTAAAAGAATCAAACTGTAAGTAAATTTCAAAGTCTGGCGCATAGGTAGCCAGCTGTTTTGTAAACTCAAAATCCTTTGCTATTCTTATTCCATTTGTATTAAGCATTAAATGCTTAATTGGTTTCGTTTTTGCAATATCCATTATAGCAAAAAAATCTGGATGCACGGTTGGCTCTCCACCACTTATTTGCACCACATCTGGCGTGCCTTCTGCTGCTACAATAATGTCCAGCATTTTTTCAACTTCTTCTACCGTTCTATGTCGCCCATAATGAGGACTGCTCATTGCGTAGCACGTAGGGCAAGCTAAGTTACATCTGTCAGTAATTTCTATTACCGTAAGGCAACTGTGCTGCTCATGATCTTGGCAAAGCCCACAATCGTAAGGACAACCATAATGTGTTTTTGTAGTAAAATGAAGAGGCGTTTCCGAAGGCTTGTTGTAATTTCGAATATTTTTATAATACTCAATATCTGTTGCTATCAATACTTTTTCAAAGCCATGGTCTTTACAATTTTTAAGCATGTAAACATGATCGTTTTCAAAAACGATTTTTGCATCTACACGGCGCAGGCAAGTGCTGCAAATACTGAGGGTAAAGTCGTAGTAGGTGTAGGGGCGGTTAGGCATGGTAAGCTATGGTGAGAAATCTTATTTGTGAAGAAATGCCGACAATAATTTTAATACAAATATTCAATAATCAATACTCAATGTTCAAATATTAAACTCTTTAACTGAGCAGAATTATAATTCCGAATAAAGCTCCACAGCTTCTTGCAAATTTTTAATTGCTTCCTATTTTGTATAACCGAAACTACTTACGTCAATATTTAAACACTAGGCTACAAAGTGATCATCCTCTTTCCAAATAATATGTTGTAATGTTATCCATTGTATGATAAATTATTTTACCAAATATAAATTTTTATTTGCAAAAGAAATTGCTAAATAATATAATAAACCAATAATAGCAGTAATTTGAATGGTAGACAACCCAATCAAAACAGGGTAAGATGGTTTAATAAATTCTTGCGAAAATCTATACACACAATAAGCAACCATAAATATTTTAAACCTTGCGCCTTCGGCTAATGTATATTTTTTTTCTACTTGTATTAGTCCAATCCAAAGCAATATCAAAAAAACGATTTCATATAAGCTAACAGGATGCCTTAATAAAGCGTCGCCTAAATTCATCCCCGTAAAAAAAGTGGTAACTGTACCATAGGTTTCTTCATATACGCCCATGCTAAAGCAACCTATACGGCCTATAATGAGCGCAAGAATAATTGGGTAGGTAAATAAATCGCCGCTACTATGTTTTTCGCCAATCATTTTTTTTATTAACTCTACACCAAACAAGCCGCCCAAAAAACCTCCCAATACCGTTTTATTGCTGTAGATGTACAACCAAATATATTTTGCATTAAATAATGCAGGTGGGTTTTCCAAAGCGCCCACCAGTCTACTTCCTAGCAAGGCGCCAAATATTGCTCCTATTAAAATCCACAATCTATTTTCTGACACAATACTATCGCCTTGCATTTTTTTGAGATATGAGTAATAACGATAACCGATAAAGAAAGCAGCAATTTCTGTAATGGCGTGGAGAGGTATTTTGGTATTGCCAAAAGAAATTTCTACAGGAAAATGCATAGATGAATTATTAACAAACACTAAAGGTAACGACTTAGGCGCAAAAAAGCCAAGCTTTGCAGCTTGGCCATACCAAATTTAAAAAATCCATTTACCTAAACTTTATTGTACCATAATCATTTTTGATACTAATTTTTGCAGTACCGTTTCCAATTTTGCCTTCGTGCTTTTTAGTAAAATTGCAACACTCGTCTTCATCATCTTTATCTGTCTTTATTTCTAATGATTTATTTTTACTTTTTACATTACCATATGATGAATTAATCATAAAAGATGCATTGGCATTTTCATTCACAGTTATTTCCATAGTGGAGTAACCATTTGTTACTTTCAAGTTGCCAATGTCTTTACCAAAGCCCAGTGTAATATCGCTACTATAATCGAAGTGCATTTCGCCATTGCCATTTATTGTTGCAATATCACAATTGCCATAGCCAATTTTAAAATCTGGGTTAATTAATGATTTGATATCAGCATTACCATACTCAATAGCTATTTCATTTGATTCATTGCTTAAAATACCTGCTGTTAAATTACCATATTCATTTACCAAATCTAATGCCCCTTCGTAATTATCAAAAGTTGTATTTCCAAATTCGTTACGCAGTTTCATCTTTGTTGAAGATGGTAAATAAACGGTGTAGTTTATTCTCATAGATTGTGAATTACCATTATAAGAATAATTGTACTTATCATCACAATCACACTTTTCATTATTTTTATTACTCTTAGATGTGGTTGTGGAGATTGTTTTAGAAATAGAAGCTCCATTGCCATTATCATCATAGTGAACACTGTTACCCCCTTCATATGATTGGTCTATTACTGTTTTAAAAGTAATTAATCCATCATTTTTGCTATGTTTTATAATAATGCCATCAATTATTTTTATAGCTTTTGCCTCTGTTTTAGCGCTTACTTCTATTTCCACATCCACTTTTATTTTATTCTCTTTCCAAGTATTTATTTTAATATCGCCAAACTTGTTGTTTAACGACACCCTATCGCTACCACTTAGGTCGTAGGTTTGTGTAATACTTTTCTTCTTTTCAACATCATTTTTATTATAAGTATTTTGTGCCTTTGCGCTATTATTTACAATAAGCAATAGGAGTGCTAGTTTAAATATTGTTTTCATAATCCTTCTTTTTTTGTGATGATTGAATTTTATTTAAAATAATTAATTGTTTATTTAGCAAATCGATTTGTACTTGTAGGTTATAAATCATCGCATTTATTAATGCTGATTTATTATTTGTTTTAGGCAATTGTTTGTTAAGCTGTTTATACGTTTCGTTTAATTCCGCAATATCTTCTGCAAAGTTTTTATATACCAATGGGTCATTCTTTGCGAGCTTTTTTATTTCTCCTCCTTTATAAGCAATCAGTTTTGCAAAGTGTTCTTTACTTTCATTAAAAGCCATCATTTCTTTATCCGCTACAATATATTTTGATGGTTTTTGCTTTTCTACCTTGTTTTCTAAAGATTGTTTTGCTATAAATTTCTCCTCTTTATTTTGAGGTACACTGATATTATTTTTAGGCGTATCAATTGCTGTTATAAATTCCGTAGCTTTTTGTTCATCATTCTGCTTTGCCATATTTGGCTGCACAGGCTCTATGTTTTTTTGTGTAAAGAAAAATATTCCACCACCGATTAATAAAACCACCGAAGCTGCTGCTACCCACTTGTACAAATTTATTTTTCTTACCGCTGCTTTTTGGTGAAGCGATACATTGTTTACTTTTAAATCGGCCTCTAGCTTATCCCACAACTTTGCAGATGGCACATAGTCATTAAACGCATCTTTATTTTGCTCCATAAAATTTTCCAGGTTCTTACTCATTGTTTTTTATTTAGCCAATAATTGTAATAGTTTTTGTTTTGCCCGCATGTATTGTGTACGTGTGGTACTTGTGGCTACATGCATTATCTCCGCTATCTCTTCATGGTCGTAGCCTTCTAGCAAATACAAGCTCAATACGGTTCTATATCCATCTGGCAATAATTGTATTGCTGCTTTTACTTCTTCTACTTTATAAATTATTTCTTCTTCGTTTATTAGATCCTCTTCCGTCAAATTTTCTGTAACCACCTTATCTATATCTATCAAGTTAAGTTTTTTCTTTCTTAAATGATTGATGCTTTTATTAATCACTATCGTTTTTAACCAGCCGCCAAAAGTACTTTCATAACTAAAGGTTTTTAAGTTATTAAACGCATCCATAAAACTATCTTGCAATACATCTTCTGCCTCGGCAAAATGGTTTACAATACGATAACAAGTGCTAAACATGGCTTTGCAATACCGCTCATATAATTCACTATAGGCTTTCATTTCGCCTTGCAAACATTGTTTTACCAATTCATTTGTATGTATAGTGGCCGTTAGTTGCAAATGGTTTGTTTGTATATAGTGACAAGTGTATGTGAACAATGTTGCACGAAAGGTAAAATATTTTTAAAGATTTTTCAACCCAGTAAAAAAGCCGTACAAATTGTACGGCTTTTAAAACTTATATAAAATATTAATCTTTTAATTTCATACTTAATTCTACCCTTCTGTTTTTAGCTTTATTAGCTACAGAATTATTTTCTACCAATGGTTTTGTATCTCCATAACCTATAGATATCATTCTGCTTGCATCAATACCTTTTTTAATACAATAATTTTTTACTGCAGCAGCTCTATTATCAGATAATAGTTGGTTTTTATCTGCCTTGCCAGTATTATCTGTATGCCCATCAATGATGAGTTGATAGTCGTCATACTCTTTTAATATTTTTACCACTTCATCTAATTGGGTAAATGATATTGGCCTAAGAATATCTTTACCTACTTCAAATTGAATTGCTTTTGCTGCAAAATCTAATTTCTTTTTTACAACTTCACTTACTCTTGGGCAACCATCGTTATCTACTGGCCCTGGTCTATCTACGCATTTATCATCTTTATCTGGCACGCCATCGCCATCCGTATCTGCACAACCTTTAAATGCTGGCAAACCTTTTACCGTTGGACAATCGTCTTCGCTATCTTGTATACCGTCAGCATCTGTATCTGGGCAGCCATCAAATTGTTTTAAGCCTGCTACAGTTGGGCATTTGTCTTCACTATCTTGTATACCATCAGCATCTGTATCTGGGCAGCCATTAAATGCTTTTAATCCTGCTACGGTAGGGCATTTGTCTTCGTTATCAACAATACCATCTCCATCTGTATCCTTTGGTGCTTCCACTTTTGGTGCTTTTATTTCTTTTACAGGCTCTGCTACGTCGTCTTCATCTTTATCTCTTTTCGATTTTGGTTTTCTATAAGGAATAGCTGCATGCAAACCTGCATATACATTAGCACTCGTAAATTTGCTTAAACCAGTTGCGCTGCTTATTAAATCATCGCTACCAATGTAAAATATTCCTAAACGCAAACCCAATCCTACTTTTACATCTTGCGAAAGGCTATTGTAAGAAATGGGCAAACCTGCATCTAAAAATGTACCTTCAAATCTTGGGGTTACTACCGCTTGAAAGGGAGTTCTATTGCCTGCTGTATTATTACCAACCAAACCGCCAGTAAAGAGTGCATTTAGATACACATGCTTTGAAAATTTATAATCACCATAAATCGTAACAACTGTAGGTGCTTTTACCTTAGTAGCATTATTATTTTTAGGTGGAGAGTTAAAACCTGGTTTATTTCTAAAAAATTCGGTAAAGTTTCCAAAATCTATATCAGCAGTATCCACTCTATCAATTATTGCACCTGTAGGGATCGTACTTAGTTCATAATTTTCATTAGTGGAAGAAGCCTTGTATTTCATAGTACCAATATCTTGAATAGCAAACCCAATTTTAAATTTGTATTTATTTTCATAACGAGCGGTAGATACCGGATCTTCATCTCTAAATTCATAGACTGCACCAATATCAATTCCAAATCCACTTCCTTCGCCACCCAAGAGTGCTTTATTCATATTTATATTATCAAAATTAAAATCTTTCGTGTTTGATGAGGCTTTTAATGATCCATTAAATTGTACTTTAGATGTAGATGTGTCAATGAGTTTCACACTAAAATCATTAAAACGAGTACTTGTATATAATATGCCATTGTATCTTTTTAATACAATGCCTCCTTTAATAAAATTTCTTCCTTCGTTTATAATTTCTCTGCCATATACTATCCCTATTTCAGTAAAAAGATTGGAGGTAGCACTTATGTTGCCAGAATTAAAAGTAGTGCCATTTGCTAATTTTACTCCCTTTATACCATCGTTTATAAAAGTAAAGTACTCTGTATTTATTCCTCTACCTGTCGTTACTGCACGACCTCTTGTAAGTAGTCCTATTGCTTGCTTCTTTCCTATCTGCATCATAAAAGATGGCCCTCTTACCTCACCAAGTGCACCAAATCCAATATTTGTAGTTCTACTACTTTTAGTAAAAGTTACTTCAGAGCCATTGTTTATAGCATTGGTAAGATTTTTAAAACTAGAGATATAACCATAGTTTTGATTTACCGCTCCATTAAAAGATGCAAATTGCAAATCCATTAGCATTCTATTATCTGAAATATTTGCAGGATTTATGTATAACCCATTGATAGCAGAATAATTACTATTGGCAATACCATAGTACCGTTGTGCTTTAGTGGCTATTACTAGGCATAAAAATGCTAGGAAAAGGAAGCTAATTTTTTTCATGTTTTCTTTTTAGTTTTTAGTTCAGTTTATCAACAAAAGTACAAATAGTTTTATTGCAAATATTTACAATATCAATAAAATATTATTATACGTATAATGGTAATTTATAAAATTAATTTAATTTTTATTTAGCTTTAACACATGAAGAAATTGATCTTGGCCTTTCTTTTTACGAAAAGTTTTTTATTGCTTGAGGCACAGCCTACAAATATTATTCATTCTAAAAAGCAATATCAACTATCTATAGATACAAATATGCAAAAAAGATTGGTGAATATACAAGAACTCATACCTTCTATTGTGTTGGATTTACGATACAGCACTACCAATAACTTTACTAAAACCACGCTGTATAAAAAAGCCAATACTACTTATTTACGTGCTGAGCCTGCAATAGCTTTGCTTTACATACAAAACATTTTGTTAGAAAAAGGTTTGGGAATAAAAGTTTTTGATGCTTATCGTCCATATTCGGCTACAAAATTAATGTGGAATTTAATACATGACGATCGATATGTAGCCAACCCAAAAAATGGAAGCAACCATAATAGAGGATTGGCTATTGACTTAACCATTGTAAATCTAAAAACGTTGCAAGAATTAGACATGGGCACAGGTTTTGATAACTTTACAGATACAGCTCATCATAGCTTTATTAATTTATCGCCATTGATTTTAGAAAATAGAAGACTATTAAAATTGATTATGGAGCAAAATGGTTTTGCATCTTTTGATACAGCGTGGTGGCATTATAGTTGGCCTAATAAAAGAAACTATGAGGTGTTGGACTTACATTTTAAGGATTTAAAGAAAATAGTTAAATAATCTATTTATGAAGGATTAGCAAGAATAACACAAAAAGATTGCATAATTTTTGGAGAAAAGCAACCTTTCATTAAATTAGTACGATTTTTGAGAGACTAAACCATTACATCTTAAAAATAATTAACAATATAAAACAGCTATTTTGCCAAGCAGGCAACAATTAATAGATATCATTAATGGTTGTGTAAAAGCAAAAAGGGAAAGTCAGCGGGAGTTGTATAAACTTTACTATGGTTTTGCTATGGGTATCTGTATGCGTTATTGTCACAACCAAGATGATGCTATTGAGATTGTAAATGATGGCTACCTAAAAGTCTTTAAAACCATAAATAACTTTACTCCTAGACACGAAAATATTGAAGCTTCCATAATGGGATGGTTAAAAAAAATAATGGTTTATACTGCTATAGATCATTATCGAAAAAATTATAAGCAGCATCTAACGGATGAAATTGATGACATTCATTTTACTTTAATTGACCATGGTGTTGCATCGATAGACATGATGTCTTATAAAGAAATAATAGAACTCGTTCAACAGCTGTCCCCTACATACAGAGCAGTATTTAACCTCTACGTATTAGATGGATATAAGCACGAAGAAATAGCAAAACAATTAAACATTTCTGTGGGTACATCAAAATCCAATCTAGCAAAGGCTAGGGTTAATGTACAGAAAATGTTACAGACAACAAATATAAAATTGTATGAGCAGCGAAAAGCGATTTGAGCATATTGAAAATAAAATAATTGAGGCCGCCGAAAATAATCATATTGTTTTTGAAGAAGCGTCATGGGTAAAAATGGAGGTTTTACTGGATAAAGAAGATAAAAGAAAACCATTTTTTTGGCTATGGTTTTTAGTACCCATAGTATTGGTTAGTGCTTATGGCTTATTTACCCTTTCAAAAAACAATGATACAGCAACTGCAAAAAATGAAAATACCATTGAAAAAATAAAGATTAATACAAAAACTATAAATCAAATAACAACTAATGAGCAGCCAATGGATGCAGAAGCCAATCCTACATTTTCTGATAATAATACCAAAAATATAAATAGTAACAATCAAGTTGCTTCTACTACAAATTCACAAAATAAAAACACTAATGGTGCTACTAAAAAACGTCCATCATTCACATCTTCTTTTCATAAAAAACTACAAAGTATTACTAATGATGGGAAAATTAAAGCAGGAGAAAACGAACTTTCGCAAAATGACACAAAAATAAATAATGAAGCAAAAATAAAAACGACGATAAGGGGTGCAGATGCTTCTGAAGATGATGTAGCATTTGAAAAAATAAATAACAGTCAAAAAATAAATATAACTTCACTTAAAAAAGATACGAACTTGATATCGGAAATAAAAAAAGATTCTAATATCGCTATTGTAAAAATATCAACTTCAAAAAAAGAAAAGAAAAACCCATTTAAAATACTTTCTAGATTTTATGTGTTGGGCGCAGCAGGTGCAGATATAGGTTCTGTAAAATTATTCTCTTTTGACAATAGCTCTTTTTCTGCCAAATATGGCAGTAGCATAGGGTATAACATTAGTAAAAAATTAAACCTTCAAGCGGGTTTTTACGCTAGTAAGAAAAAATATATTGCTGGCCCTGCAGATTACAATATAAAAGCAGGTTCGTATTGGAGTACTGTACCTATTACAAAAGTAGAAGCTGCTTGTTTGGTGTATGAAATACCCATAGCTATACAATACTATTTCTTACAAAAAAAAGCTTTTAATGTATATGCGGGCACAGGTATATCTTCTTATATAATGAAAACCGAAGATTATAATTATTTTTACACAAGGTATAATATGGAATACGCTTATCCCTATAGTTACACTGGTAATCAACATTTTTTTTCTACAGCATTATTTTCTGTAGGTATAGAAAAAAGTATTTCAAAAAAAATGGCTATACAATTAGAACCGAATATAAGTGTGCCTTTAAAAGGTGTAGGTGATGGTGAAATAAAATTATTTTCAAGTACTTTACTTGTGGGTATAAAATATAGCCCATTTAATAAGTAGTAAAAAAAAATATCAAGTAAATTTATTTTTATAAAAGCAACCAAATTATTTTTTCATTCGATAACAAAAAAAACTACCTATATGTCTAAAAAATTATTAATCGGCTTAGCCAGTATTGCTTTTGTTTTCTTTTCAGCTTATTTTATTTCTTGTAGCAAACCAAATACTGACCCACCTGCAGTAACATGCGCAGATAAAACAATTGTAATAACAGGTACCATTACAAATACCGCCAGCCCCACCACTACCAATGGCGCTATAAATGCAACCGCTACAGGTAGTACTGGCTTTACTTATAGTATTGGCAGTGGTGCTTTTCAAGCAAGTGGAAATTTTACAAGTTTAGCAACTGGTACTTATACCATTAATGCAAAAGATGATGCAGGTTGTACGAGTTCAAAATCTTTTATAGTCGGTGCTACAGCTTGTCCTACAATATCTATTAATGCAGTTATTACACATGCCGCTAGCCCTACAGCAACCAATGGTGCTATAAATGCTACAGCTACAGGCAGTACAGGGTTTACTTATAGTATTGGCACAAGTGCATTTCAAGCTACAGGTAATTTTACAGGCCTTACAGGCAATACCACTTACCAAATAACAGCTAAAGATGCAAATGGCTGTACCACTACAACAGGTTTTACCGTTAATGCAGCTAGTTGCCCTACTATAACAGTTACAACTTCTACTGTACCAAGTGCAGGACCTACAGCAACAAATGGCAGTATAACTATAACTTCTGCTACAGGTGGTCTAGCCCCTTATACATATAGTTTAAATGGTGGCGCTTTTCAAGCTGTAGGAGTAGTAGTATTTAATAATTTACTTGCAGGCAATTATACTGTTGTTGGCAAAGATGCAAATGGATGTTTAAGTGCTTCAACACCCGTTGTAGTAAGTTTTGCGCCTTGCCCTGCTATTACTATCGGCACAACCATTGTGGGTAGTGAATTATGTGCCCCCTCTAATGTTGGTTCAATTACTGTAAACGCCACTGGCAGTACAGGATTGATGTATAGATTAGGTACAACAGGCACTTACCAATCATCTAATGTTTTTAATGCACTAAACTCGGGTTTATACACCGTAGGTGTAATAGATGTAAATGGTTGTACAAATACAAGCAATGTTACCGTAAGCAATTTAGCACAAGGCCCATTATTTACAAATGTAAAAGCTGTACTTGCTACCAACTGCGCCTTTGCGGGTTGTCATGGAGGTGCAACTCCACAAAGCAATTTAAATTTTGCAGATAATTGCACCATAGTAGCACAAAAAGACAGAATAAATGCTAGAGCAGTAGTGGCAGGTACCATGCCGCCATCGGGTGCAATTTCTGCAGCTGATAAACTAAAAATTACCAATTGGATTAATGCGGGTGGAAAATTTAGCAACTAAAACAAATTATTGTGTCAGCATTTAAAAAATATGCACTTGTTGCTATTACTATTATTGTTGTTGTTGCAAGCATATATGCCTACAAAGAGTTTAATAGAAAACCTGCGGATTTATCTAATATAAAACCGCAGGTATCTTTAAATGCAGATAGTATCATTGCCGCATACGAAAACGATGAGGCAAAAGCCAACCTACAATTTTTAGGCAAAACCATTTTGGTAAATGGCATTATTGCTGAAGTGAATAATCAACATGATACTCTACTCAATGTAATAATAGGCAATGAAGGTTTACATAACGTGAGTTGTTTGCTAGACAATGGGCAGTTAGAGAATTTTAAAAAATATAGTGTTGGCATGCCTGTGCATATTAAAGGAATTTGTACAGGCTTTTTAGCAGATGTAGAATTAAACCGCTGCGTAATTGTAACAGATACCATAAAATAGTTAGTAACCCATGAGATTTATTTTAACGAGTGCCTTTCTGTTTTTTTTACAGCTTTGTACAAGTGCACAAACAAAATTATTTACAAAAACTGGTAGTATTTCTTTCTTCTCAAAAACAAATGTAGAAAACATTAGTGCCCGCAATAATAAAGTATTGGCTGTATGGGAACTTGCGTCTGGCAAAATAGAATTTTCTGTATTAATGAAGGGATTTGAGTTTGAAAAAGCATTGATGCAGGAGCATTTTAATGAGAATTATGTAGAAAGCGATAAATATCCAAAAGCAACTTTAAAAGCCGTAGTGGAAAATAGTAGCGCTATTTTACCAACAACAGATAAAACCTATTCCGTAAAAGTGAATGGAACATTAACCATGCATGGTGTAACAAAGCCAATAAGCACCACCGCTACTATAAAAGTAAAAGATGGAGTAGTAAGCGCTACAGCGGCATTGCCTGTTTTATTATCCGATTATAATATTAAAATACCCGCAGTAGTGGCAGATAATATAAATAAAAAAATAGATATTTCAATAAATATTCCCGCTTTTAAAATTCTATAATTGTCGTACTTTGGTTTCAAATTTTTTATATGAAAAACAAATTTTTAGGATTAACTTTTTTAAGCATTTGCTTTTTAAGTGCAAGTGCCCAAATCGAATCTTTGTTAATGGGGCTTGAAGATAGCACACCTGTTATACAAAAAGTAACAGGTGCTTTTAAATCTACAAGGGTTATAAATGCACACTCTATAGAAATGCTTGCCAAAGGAAATTTAGATTTTAGAATACTCCATCGTTTTGGATTTGTGAGCGATGGCCTAAAACAATTTTTTGGTTTAGACCAAGCTTCCATGCGCATGAGTTTTGACTATGGTATAACCAATAATCTCACTATTGGTATTGGAAGAAGTACTTTTAGAAAAGAGATAGATATGTTTGCAAAAACAAGACTCCTTCAACAAACCAAAGGCTCAAAAGAATTTCCATTTTCCTTGGTTGTGGCTGGCGGATATTCAATACACACAGATGAATCATTGCCTACTGAAAAATTAACGTTTGTAGATAGGTCTGCTTATTATTTGCAAACAATTATAGGTAGAAAATTTAATTCGAAATTTTCTATGCAACTAAGTCCCATTTTTGTACATACCAATTTTCCAGTTGTTCGTACAGATGATCAAAATATTTTTGCCATTGGTGGTGGGCTTAGGTATAAAGTAAGCAAGCGTGTGGCACTTATGTTAGATTATCATAAACCATTTGGAAAATTAGATGAAAGCTTTACCGCTCCCTTATCTGTTGGTGTAGATATTGAAACTGGTGGTCATGTGTTTCAATTACATTTCTCCAATGCTACCGGTATGAATGAAAGAGCATATATAACACAAACTACAGGCGATTTCTTTAAAGGAGATATTCGTTTTGGTTTTAACTTATCTCGAATGTTTAAAATAGGCAAAACCCAAAAACAAATAGACAATTAATTTTTGGGGGACGGGGTTTTGCCCTGGTTTTAGGGGATATAAAATCTTTACTATTCTACAATTTTTGCTTCAATATATCAAGTCATAAGAAATATATTTGCTTTTTAAAAGCCCTCATAATATACTCATAATATCATCTTCATTCAGGGTATAGCAGTTTCCGCTATACATAAATCCTAGATACTATTGCGCCGACAATGAAAAAGTTTGAACTACATATTATTTCATTTAGGTATAAATTATAGCAAGTAAATCTTTGTTGTTGGCACCAAACAATGCATTAAAACCTATCACTGTTATAAAAATATATTTTTCTTTTACTTACCCTTCTTTCACAAAAGCCCATCTTCTTTGTGGAGCCATTTTATCAGCATTACTTTCAGTAAGTTTATTTTTTGAGATAAAACATATGCCAATATCATATAATATATAAAAAATATATTTATAAACCAATAAATTAATGATTAAAAATTAAATTTTACTATGAATAAATATAAAGGAGCATTTTTTAAAAGAAAAGTGTAAAGTAAAAAATAGAACTGATATATTTTTGGTAAATTACATCTAATAATAAACAAAGGTTGAAATTTATTTGTACACGTTTTAAAAAATAATGGTATGCCGCACAATAAAAAAAATGAGCATGATGTAAAAACAGATTTGCGTCATGACAATATGGAATTTTCTGCCTCTACAGATGGAGATGATAAACTAGACCAAGATGATGACATGTTTGAAGAAGATGATGAAATAAGTGGCGATGAATTAGATGAATTAGAAAATGCAGATGATTTTGAAATGGCCGCCGCATTGAATGCTGCCGAAACAGATAGGCTTGCAGATGTAGATAATCTACCCGAGGAAAGCGATGAGGATGATTATTATGATAACGATGAGGAGGAGGAAGATGACGATATGATTAGATAAAAGTATTAATAGCTACGCAAATAAGTATTTTTCTCTTTCAAAAAATCAGCTTTGCCATCAATATCAAGCTTAAACTTTGTTTGTATGGTATTCCATTTGCCAAAGTTTGGTGTGTAACAAACAAAATGCAGATGTGGCCCACTAGACCAACCTGTATTTCCGCTCAATGCTATTAAATCCCCTTGTTTAATCTGCTCTCCAACTTTCACCTTTGCTCCCTTATATTTTATATGCCCATAATATGCAAAGCTGCCATCAGAATGATATAGGGTAATGCCATTATTGTATTTATCACATTCTTCCCTCGGACAAGATTCTGTATTATCTTGTACTACTTTAACTACTATACCATCCCTTGCAGCAGCAATTTCTGTACCTTCTGGCATTGTAAAGTCAAGGGCATTTTCATTTTTGTGAGAAGCCAATCCATTATACCCTTGAAAAACAGTATAGCTTTTCCCTTTTGCATATGGCAGGTTGTATAAAAAATCAGTATCGTATTTTACTTTTGTTAAATCTCCCATACAGTACTTAAATTTATAACTGTATCTGCTTTTTTTTTCAGCATTGCTATTCGTTAATACTCCAATCTTATACTTTAAAGACTTAGCCGGTATTACAAATACTTTCTCAGCACCTGCAGAAAATATAAAATTGGTGAGGTCTAACTCTAGACTAATAGAAACAGGACAGTACTCATTGTTGCTAGCATATATAACCGCATCTCTATTTACATTTTCAGTTGTAATATTTACCTCTTGGGCTTTTGTATAAAAAAAACAGAAAGAAAAAAAGAAAACAATAAAAAATTTCATTTACCTAAGTTTGAGTAAAATAAAAATGTAAAGTCAGCTACTGCACATCAATACTAGTAATAACTTTTATGGTTTTATAATTTTTTCTTACAAAATCGTACACTGATTTTTCAGTATAATTTACGGTTACTTTTTTATTTAAATATTTTTTACTGTTAGTTTTTAAATCATCTGCATTGTCAAAATATTCTAACCAATAAAGCTTTGTAGTTTTTCCTTTGTTTTCAGCAATAGACAAAGTAGTAATATCGCCTGCATTTACTGCTAGTAAAGTACCACTAATAGAAGCTTCTTCATTTGCTGATGGAGCCTCATTTATTTTTGCTTTTGGTAATGCAGATTTATTTCCGCTACTCATTGCTTGCATAGATAACTCCATAAACTTTGGGCATTTTGTAGCCAACCTCATACCCAAATCCATACCCATTTTTTTCATGGCATCTTGGTCTGTCATTCCACCACCATATATTCTTTCAATATCTTCTAAATGACCCATCATAGCCGGAGCCAATAGCATTCCCATTTCAGATTCCAAATTTTTAGCATCTATTTTGGACAAATCTTTTTTGTTTAATTCTTCGCAAGCCTCGGTGGTCATTACTTTTAGCAAAGAGTCTTTGGTAATTTGTGCATTTGTAGCAAAACAACATACAATTGCTATAAGGGTAAGTATTTTTCTCATGGTTTACAATTTTATACAAATGAAATGCATTTTGCTGATATATATTGTGCAATATCCATTTCTTTGAAAATTAATACCTATAAAACTTTCCCTTTAAAAAATGCATTTGACATTATGAAGAAATAAGAAACATTGTATTATATGCTTTTATAAAATCTACATCTTTCGAATTTTCATCTTCTACTGAATACATTAAAATATTTTTTTCTCTTATTCTATACGTATTTTCATGGTACTTATTTTCTGGCTTTACAATTAAAAAATGTAGTCTTTTTTGCCGGTATAATGTAATAGCATTATTCTCCAATAAATAAACACCTTTGCTTTTTGATTTTATTACAAACATAACAGCCTGTGTGGCTTCAAATAAAAAAGTAGAATCTTTATACAGTATTAAAGATTTGTCTACGCAGCCATGTCCACCACTATAGGTAGCTTTTATTGTTTTTTGAGCATTTACATTTTTGGTATTACATACAAGAAGCGTAATTAAAATAATTTTACAATATTTTTTCATAATGGTAATTTAGGTAAAGACTGCAGTAAAAGAGGAAGGTTTAATCGGCTGTAGTATTTTTAATATAACATCCATCCTTTATGATGTAAAAAAACTTTACATGACTTACAAAAATCTATTTCTTCATCTAATGGATTTCCTCCTTCTGCATTCCTCATATAACAAATCTTATTTTCACAATGTGGTAGGCCGTGTGTATGGCCCAATTCGTGTATAGCTACTTTATAAAATTGTTCAGACCTATTTGCCTTTGTAAGTCTATAAGTAGAAACTACGCAAGCATTACCAGGTCTGTATGCCAACCCCATTATCCCCCAATCTTCTACCATTCCTTTTGTGGTGCTAATATCTTTACTCGTCATACCAATAACAACAGTATCTGAATTTGTCAATGTACGTAAAAAGCGAATTAATAAATCTGCTCTGTATCTATTTCTTGGTTTGTAAAACGTCGATGCTGGTAATGGTATTGCTTTGCGCAAAACAATATTTGGGTTTATAATTTTTAATTGCTTGTAAATAATCTCGATTTGTATAGGAGACAAATCATTGAATGGTTGAATAATGATTGCTCTTGGTTTATTTATTGAGGTTTTATCGTGTTGGCACGAAAAAATAAATAGCAAGAAAATAAAATAATATGAGTATTTCATCGTTTTTTATACTTAAATAAATAGGGTTATTTATTTACAAGGCTGTCAATGAGTTTTAATGTTGCATCCACTTGCTGCCCATAAGCATCTATTGGTTTTATACTTGGCAAATGATCGCTTTGATATTTTTCAATAATGGGCATTGTTCTTTTTATTTTTAAGAAAGTATGCAAGTCGTTGAGGGATAAAAATTTTGCATCTATTGCATCTAGCAATTGGGTATGTTCTTCAACTTTAGCATCATACTTTTTTTTACTACTTGCAATAAGCTCTTTTATTTTTTCTTTAATTGCAGAGTCTTTTACCAATCCCATAGCCTGATTTGCCTCGCTATAGTACATTGTATACTTACTATTATAGTTATTAAATATTTCCGCAAAGTCAATTCTACTGCTGTTTAAATGATCTATCTGGTTTTCGAGATTTTTTAATTCGGGTGTTTTTTCTACCAATTCATTATACAAATCTTCCAATACATTATTACCGCCACGTTTTGTTATTAATAAGTAAGAGCCTTTCTCCTCTAAAGCCTTCGGAATTTCGGGTGGTGGATTTTGCTGTTGTGTATTATTGGTACAAGCGGCAAGTAAAATAAAGATAAGTAAGCTAGATAGTAGTGTTGGTTTCATATTGAAAATGTTACTTTAAATATACAAAACCTTCAAATTGGAATTATAGTATTGTGCCTAAGAAAATGATAAAATTTTCACAATTTAATTTCTACTCCACCCTTTCCCCATCACCCCACATTTTCAATAACGCCTCCATACTATCTTTCAGTGCCACAGATGCCTCATCAAAAAAGTTATCTTTTGTTTTTTTAGACGCTTTATTATCTGTAGATTTTTTTATGAGCAAATGTATCTCTTCTACCATTTCAAAAAAAGGAGGAATATTTTTTTCATAGAATGGATTTTCCGCTTCTATACCAATAAGTACATCTTCGTATTCAGCTACAATGCTTTTTATTTCTTTTACGTTTTCATCGTTGTGCCTGCGAGGTATGCGGGAAAACAATGCGTTGATAGATGCAGCTGTATTCATGTAAACAAATATACGGGTAATGTAAATGATCAGCTCTATTAATGAAATATGAATAAGTCATAAATCAGCTTATAGAATGCAGTATACACGCTAAATTAACGAACGCTTTATTTGTAAAAATGAATAGCCGTATTGAATCTTCTTATAAATGCAGCATCAATATTATTTTTGATTGCTATAATCGTAATACCATTATAATCCTTTAGCTTCTGCAGCAAGTAAGCTATTTCCAAATTAGCAAATTTATCATGCGCATCTTTTACTTCTGTTCTTTTACCAAATAAAGCATCTGCTTCATCAAAAAACAAAACGGCATTCGTTTTTTCTGCTTCATCAAAAAGTAGGTTTATATTTTTTTCAGTTTCTCCAATATAAGTAGATAGTAAAGAAGCAAGGTCAATTTTATATACTGGTTTATTTACATCTTTGCCCAATAAAGCGGCTACATGTATTATTGTTTTTGTAGCATCTCCATAAAACAAAACCATCTGCCCTTTAGTTTTCAATGAATGCATAAAGGGTTTTGCATTTGCAGAAAATATTTTTTTTAATTTATTAATCTTTTCTATGGTTTCATTATTCAGCAATATTTCTTGCCAAGTAATACTTGTGGAGATAAGTGATAGATGTGCATATTTCATGTTAATGATTTTTTAATAGAAATATATTTGCCAAATAAATATAATTAATAAAAAACAATTAGAAAGAAAATCCGGCAAAATAAAAGAATACAATTAACTATTTAAAACCATGATGTTATAATCGCTTTCTACCTTGTGCGACTATTGGGCGAATTTGACCATTTCAATATTTTATTTAGCCAATAGAGCATTTTCTAAATAATTTTATGTAGTAATTCAATATTCCTATTCGCATCCACCCCATCCACCACAATCGTATTTATCAATTCCTTCCCATTCTCCCTATTATACAACCCCTTCAAATAATACTTATCATAGTAAGTAAGCAGTATTCTAAAACTTTCTTTAAAATTATTCTCCAATAAAAAATTGATAGCTGTTTTAGTTTCCAACCCACCCAATCTTTTTTGTATGCGCATTATAGCCGTTACCAATTCATCTTTTTTATGTACGCCATACTCTTCAGTAAGATAATGTAGTCTTTCTTCAAAAGGTATATCAAAGAAATAGACTTTGCTTTTTCGCATGGTTCTCCAAAGTGGCATAGGTATTTGCAGGTTGCCTATACGTTGGCTTTCGTCTTCCAACCAAATTGGGTTCAAGGTTGAAGGTTTAAGGTTCAAAGTTGGTTCACTATACTTTGAACTTTCATTATATAATTCTTGTTGTCCGTTTTCTGTTGTCTGTTGACTTGCATCTGTCGTCTGTCGTCTGTCGTCTGTTGTCTGTTGTCTTTCTTCCGTCTTCTGTCGTCTGTCGTCTGTTGTCTGTTGTCTTTCTTCCGTCTTCTGTCTTCTGTCGTCTGTTGCCTGTTGTCTTACTTCCGTTGACTGTTGTTTGTCGTCTGTTGTCTGTTGTCTTGCTTCCGTCTTCTGTAGTCTGTCGTCTGTCTTCCTACTTTCAGCTTCGAGTTCTTTTGCTAGTAAATTTTCAAACATTTCTTGCGAGGGTTGCTTTGTTTGTCCTAAAGCTCCTAAAGCAGATCCTTTGTGGCTTGCCAATCCTTCTAAATCTATGGTACTATGATTTTGTTTTTTTAGTTCGTGTAGCAACAATGTTTTTCCACTGCCTGTATACCCACCAATTATTTTAAAATGATACTCGTTTTCAAATTGTTGTAAAACCCAATTGCGATAGGCTTTGTAGCCACCTACCAATGTATACACTTTAAAGCCATATAAATCTAACAACCAAGCTACACCTGCGCTGCGCATACCGCCACGCCAACAATGAATCAATACGCAGTTGGCAGTTGGCAGTTGGCAATTGACTTCAGTTTGCAAACTGCTTTTTGCAAACTGCAAATTGCTAGCTGCCAGCTGTTCCACTTCTTCCACCATGCTCCTCATCTTCGTTCCAAAAAAATCCAAACCAAGTTTTATGGCAATTTGCTTGCTTTCTTGCTTATAAGCAGTACCCACCATTTTTCTTTCTTCATCATTAAATAAGGGTACACTTTTTGCACTCGGTATATGTGCCTGTGCATACTCGCTTGGGCTGCGTACATCTAGCACAAGGTTGGTTTTTGCAAGCAGTAAAAAATCTTCTATTGTTATTTTTGTAATGGCCATGTGGGCTGTAAAAATACGTTACTTCAATTCATAAAGATAAATAAATACCTTTATTTCAAACTTACCAATGGTTAATAGCTTTGTATATAAATCTATTATTAGTTTTGCTTCGTATTTTTCTAAAATTAAAACAAAACCTTACAAATGAAATGTTTGAACATATTCAAATCTATAATTGTTCTCTTCGCAATTATTTTAACCGGCTTTTCATCCTTAGCACAAGATAGAGGTAGAATATCTGGAACAATTGTAGATAAACTTACACAAAAACCATTGGCTAATGTAAGTGTAAATGTAGAAGGTACAAGCATTGGTAGTGTATCAGACTCTAATGGTGTATATAGAATTATTGCCGTGCCATTAAAAACATACAACCTTAGTTTTTCTTTTGTGGGTTATAAAACGGAAGTGGTGTATAACCTTGTAATAAATGCGGGTAATGAAAAAAATGTAAACGTAGAGTTAGAGCCAAGCAATGCATCGCTTACAGAAGTGGTAGTAAAAGCCAATAAAAGAACGGCAAGAGCTGCATCACTAGAAACACCGCTTAGTGTACAAAGATTAACAACCGAAGAAATAAAAAGCAACCCTGGTGGAAATTTTGATATTAGCAAAGTAATACAAACCTTGCCTGGTGTGGGTGGTGGCGCAGGTGGCGGTGGTTTTAGAAACGACATTATCATACGTGGTGGCGCTCCTACCGAAAATGTTTTTTATTTAGATGGTATTGAAGTGCCAGTTATCAATCATTTTCAAACACAGGGTAGTGCTGGTGGGCCGCAGGGTATTTTAAATGTATCTTTTATAGAAGATGTAAAATTATCTAGCTCTGCTTTTGATGCTCGGTACGATAATGCATTGAGTTCTGTTTTTCAATTTAAACAAAAAACGGGTAATAGAAATAAGCTACAGGGCAATGTAAGGCTGAGTGCTACAGAGCTTGCTGGCACTTTAGAAGGACCACTTTCAAAGGATAAAAAAACAACTTTTCTAGCTTCTGCAAGGCGTAGTTATTTACAATTGTTATTTACCGCTATCGACTTACCCATAC
>JAYSWO010000559.1:0-2651 GCA_043717975.1 Ferruginibacter sp.
TGCCCGCCTTCTGCCGATACGATCTTTTATTTCCTTAGCGAAGTATTGGCTGGTCGCACGCCGGATGTGAGCAAGATGACGCGGTTTGGGAAGTGATTCGGTTACAGGTGAAAAGTTGAAGGTTACAGGTTCAAAGTTGAAAGTAAGCTATTGATCTTCAACTTGCTGCGCCATCTAACATCCAACTTTAAACCTTCAACTTTCAACCTTAAACCTTCAACTTTCAACCTTCAATTTTTTAACTTTTTAACTTTTAACAAGTAATATTTATTTAACTTTGCGCCATTAAAAAAAGCTGATTTATGATAGATGTTTTTGAGAAACTAGTGAAAGATGGTGGACCAATAGGCCAACATATGGATAGAGCGCATGGATATTTTGCGTTCCCAAAACTAGAAGGCGAGCTAGGGCCACGTATGCAATTTCGTGGAAAAGAAGTAATTGTGTGGAGTTTGAACAACTACCTAGGCCTTGTGAACCACCCCGAAGTACGTAAAATAGATACAGAAGCAGCAGCAGCATATGGAATGGGTAACCCAATGGGCGCTCGTATGATGAGTGGCAATACCGCTAAGCATGAAGAGCTTGAAAAAGTGATAAGCAAATATGTAAGTAGAGAAGATACAATGCTATTGAACTTTGGCTACCAAGGTATCATGAGTTGTATAGATGCAATGGTAAACCGCCGAGATGTGATTGTGTATGATGCAGAAGCACATGCATGTATTGTAGATGGTGTGCGCTTGCACATGGGAAACCGATATGCTTTTAAACACAACGACATTGTAGATTGTGAAAAACAACTGGCTCGTGCAAAAATATTGGCAGAAAAAAATGGTGGTGGAGTATTGCTCATAACGGAAGGAGTATTTGGCATGGATGGAGAGCAAGGTATTTTAAAAGAAATAGTAGCGCTAAAAAAACAATATGGTTTTAGAATATTGATAGACGATGCACATGGCTTTGGCTACATGGGCCCTACAGGTGCAGGTGCCGACGAAGCGCAAGGCGTACAAGCGGATATAGATTTATACTTTAGCACATTTGTAAAAAGCATGGGCAGCATTGGTGCATTTATAAGTGGGCCAAAAGCCGTACTTAAATTTTTGCGCTACAATACCCGCTCACAAATATTTGCAAAAAGCCTACCACTACTCATTGTAGAAGGTATGCTAAAGCGTATGGAAATGGCCATAACCATGCCCGAGCTTAGAGATAAATTGTGGGCAAATGTAGAGCGCCTGCAAAACGGATTAAAAGAAAAAGGATTTGACATAGGCCATACCAATAGCCCAGTAACCCCAATATACATGAAAGGCAATGTACCAGAAGCTACACAAATGGTGATGGACTTGCGTGAAAATTATGGTATATTTTGTAGCATTGTAGTGTACCCTGTAATACCAAAAGGTGATATCATTTATAGACTCATACCAACTGCATCGCATAGTTTTGAAGAAGTAGATATTACGCTAAAAGCGTTTGAAGAAACAAAGAAAAAATTAGATGCGGGCATGTACAAGGCCGTGGATATTCCAGATATGGCGGAGGTAGGTGCTTTGTAAATTAATACATTATTCAACATTCATAAAAAAAAATAACCCTGTGCTTAGGCATGGGGTTTTGTTTTTTGCAAACTGTAAACTGTAAGTTGGGTCTGCCAAGTTATACCTGTTTTTTTAGTTTTTTCCTTCAGAGAAAAATAAATACTTAAAACTTTAATACACTTATCTTTCTTAAAAATTAAACATTTTCAATAAAATATGGTGGCGAAAATGTTTGGTATGATGCAAATACAAACTTTTTAATTACCAAATTGTTGAAAATGATGGTTGCAATGAATTAAAATTAATTTACCCCATTGTTTATAGGTCATTTTTCCAAAATATGTATGATTTCGCCAATAAATATTGCTTTTTGCACTAGCCGATTTGGCCAAAATTTCGAATAGTATTTTTTTCTCTGTATCAAAATCAAAATTGCCTGTTACTTGTAAAGTAATAGGAGTATTTATTGGAAATTTCTTTAACACATCTAGAACCATAAACTTAATAAAACTTCTAGATATAAAAGTACTTTTATCTTGTAAGCTATAATAACCTAGGCCACTCCCAATCGCTATATTCAAGTGATGGAGCATTTGGGCAACGTTCATGTTTCCCCATTTTCTTTGTGATGAAGGAGTAATTTTATATAACCGATTTATTAAATCTTGATAATTTGAATCATCAAAAAAATTAGTGGTGCCTATTTTTTTATATTTCATTTACAATTGTACTTTCTTTACCCAAAATAAAAATACTTATAAAAAGATAATGTGAATTGTTATCGTATGTGTATAAAATAACAGGTTAATCGTAGGTTTTGAGGAGATGTAAAAAAGGAAAATAATTATTGGCACAACTTAAATAATATCTTTTTCCCAAATCTGCTATCCCATTGACTTCGTGCAGTATCTCTTGCGTTAACAACCAATATAGGTTTGTTATTTCCATCTACACAATTCTGTTTATATACTTTACAAATGGTATCTGCTATTTTATTCCAGTCGGTAGGCTTCGTTGTATCGCCTCTTAAAAGAATGGTGTCTCTAGAACTAAAGTCCCAGCTAGCATGATTACCAATACTTGTATCTGTTTGAAATCTGTTTT
>JAYSWO010000560.1:0-2648 GCA_043717975.1 Ferruginibacter sp.
CCCACTGCCCACTGCCCACTGCCCACTGCCCACTGCCCACTGCCCACTGCCCACTGCCCTACTGTCCTTCTAATATCTCATGCCCCAATTTATCTCTCTTCGTAAATAAATATTTTTCGTTGTGCTCATTGGGTTTTATTTCTATAGCTACCGTATCTACAATTTCTAATCCATAACCTAAGAGCCCTGCACGCTTGCGAGGATTATTACTGATCAATTTCATTTTAGAAACACCAAGTGATCTTAATATTTGAGCCCCCACACCGTAATCTCTTTGGTCGCTTCCAAAACCAAGTTCTAAATTAGCTTCTACGGTATCTCTACCCTGCTCTTGTAACTTATATGCTTTTAATTTATTGAGTAAGCCAATGCCCCTGCCCTCTTGGTTCATGTACAACACTACTCCCTTTCCTTCTGCTTCTATTATTTGTAAAGAGCTATGCAATTGGTCTCCACAATCGCAGCGAAGTGAGCCTAGTATATCACCCGTAACACAGCTGCTGTGCACCCTTACAAGTATAGGCTCATCTGTATGCCATTCTCCTTTTTTTATAGCAAGATGTACTTCACCAGTATTTATTTGTGTAAAAGCACATAGTTCAAAATTGCCATATTTGGTAGGCATATTTACCCGTACCTCTTCTTTTATAAGCGTTTCGTGCTTTAGTCTATAGGCAATTAAGTCTTTTATAGAAATTATTTTCAAATCAAATTTTGCAGCAATAAGTTCCAATTGTGGCAAGCGAGCCATGCTACCATCTTCGTTCATTATTTCTACCAATGCTCCAGCTGGTTCAAAACCTGCAAGCTTTGATAAATCAATCGTTGCCTCTGTATGCCCTGCACGCCTTAGCACACCATCTCTCTTCGCCCTTAGCGGAAAAATATGCCCAGGGCGACCTAAATCTTCGGGTTTTGTATTGGGATTTATTAGTGCAAGTACCGTTTTAGATCGATCATGTGCAGAAATACCTGTAGTGCAGCCGTCTCCAAGCAAATCAATACTTACGGTAAAAGCCGTTTCGTGTGAGGATGTATTGTTACTTACCATGGGCTGTAAATCTAACTCTGCGCACCGTTGCTCCGTAATGGCTGCACATATAAGCCCACGCCCATGTGTACTCATAAAATTAATGACTTCGGGTGTTACATTTCTTGCAGCTGTTACAAAATCACCTTCATTTTCTCTATCCTCATCATCCACTACTATTATTACTTTGCCAGCTTGTATGTCTTTTATGGCTTCCTCAATACTATTCAACATTCGTTTTTTTTGCAAAGTTACTGGGTTATTAATATCAAAAAAACAACAATTTCGCTATTCGAAAAGCAACTTTTGTGTATATTTTTACGATTAAGGTACAAAGGATTATGTTTTTCATAATAACTTGTTAATAAAACTTACCACAATTAGCTAAAGATTTAGTTTCTTTGCGGCATAAAAAAATAGAACTAACATGCATTTAAAAAAAATCATTCCTATTATTATAGCAATCTTTGCTATGCCTTTTATGATGAAGGCTCAGGTAACAACGAGTAGTTTATCGGGTACGGTAAAAGATGAAAAAGGTCAAAACCTTACTGGCGCAACAGTGGTTGCAACACACGTACCAACTGGCACGGTGTATTCTACTAAAACTCGCCAAAATGGAAGTTACTCAATTTCTAATATGAACCCAGGTGGTCCATATACTATTGTTACTACTTTTGTTGGTTCTACTATTGACACTAAAGAGGTAGCTAATCTTTCTCTAGGAGAAACGTTTAACCAAAATATTATTTTAGTTGATAAAAATGCAAGTCTTGCTACGGTAACTGTAACAAGTACTAGAGCAAATGCTGCTAATGCAAAAGGTGGAGCGAGTACTAGTATTGGTAAAGACAAAATGGCAAACCTTCCTACGATAGGAAGAAGTATTCAAGATTATGTACGTTTTGTACCACAAGCTAAAATTACTTCAGCAGATGGAGGTATTTCAATAGCTGGTCAAAACAATAGATACAACTCTTTCTATATTGATGGTGCTGCCAACAATGATCAATTTGGTTTAGCAGGTTCTGGTACAAATGGTGGTCAAACTGGTACTTCTCCAATCTCAATTGATGCAGTTGATCAGTTTCAAGTAGTTATTTCTCCTTATGATGCATCTATTGGTAATTTTACAGGTGGCGGTATCAATGCAATAACTCGTTCTGGATCTAATAAATTTGAAGGTTCTGCTTATTACGTTTTTAGAAATCAAAGCCTTGCCGGAAAATCTCCAGTTGCTATTTTAAAACCAGGAAGCACAACCGAATATGAAAGAATAAAATTACCTGATTTTAAAAATAAAACAACTGGTATCAGAATTAGTGGAGCGCTTGTAAAAAATAAATTATTTTATTTTGTATTAGCAGAATTACAAAATGATATTAGACCTCAAACTTTTGATTTTGCAAGTTATACAGGTACAACAAAAAGAACATCTGCTATAGATAGTTTAGCTACTTTTTTACAAACTAAATATGGTTACAATCCTGGTACATACTTAGATAATCCTGAAAAAATTGAAGCAAACAGATACACTGCAAAAATTGATTGGAATATAAATTCTAAAAACAAACTTTCTGTTAGTTATAGATTTAATAAAAGTTTTAGAAACAATGTT
>JAYSWO010000057.1:0-5957 GCA_043717975.1 Ferruginibacter sp.
TTAAATTGATTTTCGTTGTAACGGTTAATAAACTAATTTTAAGACTTAATATAACAGATAAGTATGGCAAAGTTCAGCAGAATATTTTTTATTTCATTGATTTTTATTCTTCCTACGATTGTGAGCATGGCACAGGTGAATGCGGTAACCTTTGGTAAAAATAGGGTTCAGTACAAAAAATTTAAATGGCAGTATTACCAAACACAAAACTTCAATATATATTTTTATGCAGCTGGGCAAGAGCTTGCCAAGTTTGTAGCACAGGTGGCGGAGAAAGAATTGCCAAGCATAGAAGCTGCTGCTGAATATAGTTTACAACGTAGGGCAAACATTATATTATACAATGAGTTTGCAGATATGCAACAAAGTAATATTGGTTTGGAAACAGATGTATTAAATACTGGCGGTGTAACAAGATTGGTAAATAATAAAATGGTAATGTACTACGATGCCAACCACTATAATCTTAAGAGACAAATTAGGCAAGGCATAGCGGATGTTATTACAAAAAATGTATTGTTTGGCGATGACCTTGGAGAAGTAGCCAGTAACCAAGCATTGCTAGATTTGCCTACATGGCTAACAGATGGCTATGTAGCATACCTTGGCGAAAACTGGAGCACTGAGTTGGATGATGATTTAAAAAGCGAGATATTAAGCTATAAGTATAAAAAGTTTTCAAAATTTTCTTACAACAAACCATTACTTGCAGGGCATGCATTTTGGTTCTACATAGAAGAAAAATACAAGAAAGAAAACGTAACTTATTTTTTATACTTAGCTAGAATTTATAAAAATCTAAACAAGGCTAGCAAGCAAATTACCAAGCTTTCTTTTAAACAATTGCAAGCGGAGTTTATGGAATACCAAGATGAAAAATATTCCAATGATATAGCCAGAAGAAAATATTATCCGAAAGGAAGTTTGATAGAAAGTTTTGATATAAACAAGCGAGTAAACTATTATCGTATTAATGTAAATCCTACAAAACGCAACAATGATTATGTGGTTACACAATTTAAAAAAGGCATTGTACGGTTAATTTATAATACAGATGGCGAAAATAAAACCATCCTTAAATATGGTGTAAGATCTTACGAGGCACAAGTAAATCCTAATTATCCATTGGTGGCTTGGGACCCAAAAGGCACAAGGTTTTCGGTGTTTTATACTACAGAGGGGCGTTTAAAATTATTCGTATATGATGTAGAAACAAGAATTAAGCAATATCGTTTTGATTTAACGGATAAATTTGATCAAATACAAGACGTAAAGTATATGTTGGATAGTAGAACACTCTTGATTTCTGCTGTAAAAGATGGCCATACAGACATTTATACCTTTACTATAGATAAAGAAAAATTGGTACAAATTACCAATGATGTATATGATAATTTAGATGCAACATTTGTTTCTTTCCCAGGTAAAACTGGTATTATTTATAGCAGCAATAGGCCTGCCGCAGAAGCAAAAACTGGTGATACCGTTTTACCAAGTAATAATCGTTTTAATATTTTCTTAATTACAAACTTTGGCGATAAGCCAGAGCTTAATCAAATAACACAGCTTACCAATTTAAAATATGGTAATGCACGTTTTCCTACACCATATAACAATACGCATTTTACTTTTGTGAGTGATGAAAATGGAATTGGTAACCGCTATGCTGGTTTTTTTACTACAAAGGCTGAAGGCTTGGATACATTGGTTTTAATTGGTGATGATATACTTAGAAACCCAACTGAAAAACTAGTAGATAGCACCTTGCGTGCGTATAAAAAAACGGATGTAGATTCTGTAGCCATCGTATCTGTATCATCAGATTCTACCTATGTTTTTCCATTGAGTAACTATCCGAGCTCGCTTGCAGAAAGCAGAGTAGCAGGTGATAAAAACCAAGTGAGTGAGGTAACAAGACAGAGTGATGAAAAAGATTTGTATAAACTTAAAATAGATGAGAATACTTTAAGAAGAAGAAATATAAATGCTACACCTACTGAGTATGCAAAAAAACTAATGAGGGAAAGTAAATTGACAAATGTGAAAGAAGCTGGTGGTGGAAAATTAATAAATGTAAATTCAACATTAAAAGATAGTGCAAAAAAAGAGGATGACTTTTTTCAAACAGAATTTGCTAATGAGAAAAAAGACAGTACTAAAATAGGTGTGGAAGCAATGGTATCAAAAACTGATTATAAAGACGATGAAAATATTTTGGCAAGGGCTAAATTATTTAAGTATAAGCCTATTAAATTTTCTATAGATTATGGTTCCGGCGGTTTAAATAATGGCGTATTGGTAAATAGGTATCAAACTTACGGAGGTGGGCAAGGACCAATAATGCTAAACGGCTCTAGCCCTTTAAACGGTTTGGTAAGAATAGGCACATCAGACTTGATGGAAGATATTAAAATAAATGGTGCATACAGAATTGGTACTAATTTAAAAGATAATGAGTGGTTAATAAATTATCAAAACCTAAAACGCAGATTGGATTGGGGTCTTACTTATTATAGGAATGTGCAGTCGTACAATTTTAATGTGAACGTACCTGGCTTTGGTTCATTTATTGCGGGTGGTAAAGAGTTTACCAATTTATATCAAGTCAACATTTCCTACCCGTTTGATGTAGCAAAAAGTATTCGATTCAGCACTGGTGTACGATCAGACAATCAATTTATAAATGCAGAACAACGATCGCCACTTTCTGTGTTTGTAGAAAACGATCGCACGCTTTATTCCGTTTCGCACCTTGAATTTGTGTATGATAATAGTATTAACGTAGCGCAAAATATTATGTTTGGTGCAAGAGCAAAAGTATTTGGTGATTGGAATAGGCAAATGAATAAAAATGCCTCTGCAGACGGGCCAAATAACTTTAATGTAGGCTTTGATGGAAGATATTATCATTCAATTTTTAGAAACTTTATTTGGGCGGGGCGTGTAGCTGGAGACTTTAGTTTTGGAGATCAAAAGTTGGCATATTTTCTTGGAGGTATGGATGGATGGCTTATGTTTGGTAACAATACTAAAAAAGATGGAAGCGATAGATATTTTATATCAAACAATCCTCCTGACCCAACAGTAAATTATGCTTTTCAAAGCCTTGCAGTAAACATGCGTGGTTTTAAACAAAATATAGCAAGTGGTAATAATGCATTGGTAATAAATAGTGAATTTAGATTGCCAGTATTTACAACCATTTTTGATAAAACCATCAACAATGCATTTGTTCGCAATTTTCAATTGACTCAATTTATCGATTTTGGTACGGCTTGGAGCGGCGGTTTAGACAATATAAAAAGACCAATCTTATCTTATAATACGCCAGTAGGAATTACACCAGGCCCAGTAACTGTTCAAATAAAAGCTGGTGGTATTGGCCCATTTGCAGGAGGCTATGGCTTTGGTGCAAGAAGTACGCTACTAGGCTATTTTGTAAAATTTGATGCGGGCTGGCAAATGAATGGTTTCTTTAGAGGCAAGCCGCAAATGTATCTTTCTTTAGGTTTGGATTTTTAATTTTTTACAGCCACGAATGCAAGGGTAAATACTGTTGTTTTCGTGGCTTTTTTTATGTTTGATTTTTTAGATTATGGGTAGCTTTAGTACCAATCTATTTCAAACTTTAATCCTTTAGTAAAAACGCATTCAAGTTTTAACCCTCAACGATTTTAACCGCCACCCTTTCTCCATCCATAGCAGCACTTACAATACCGCCTGCATAGCCAGCACCCTCCCCACAGGGGTATAGGTTTTTTATTTGAGGATGTTGCAAATTATCTGTGTGGCGTGGAATACGCACCGGGCTTGATGTTCGGCTCTCTACAGCTACAATCACTGCATCGTTTGTAAAATAGCCTTTTAGTTTTTTCCCAAACATTTTAAAACCCTCTGCAAGTGAGTCATAAATAAAAGGGGGCAAAACGGTATCCAATTTTACTGAAGTTAATCCAGGCAAATAAGAATTCATTGGTAATGAAGAGGATAATATTTTATGTACAAAATCTTGCATGCGTTGTGCAGGCGCAGCAAAATTTCCACCGCCTGCTATAAAAGCTTTTTGCTCTATCAGTTGCTGAAATTTCATAAAAACAAGCGGATCGTTTTCTAAACTTTCTACACTCCCTAATCCTTCTAAACATAAAGCCTCCACTGCATCAGCCAACTCTACTTGCACCACCATACCACTATTTGCAAAGGGATTGTTTCTTTTAGATGGGCTCCAGCCATTTACCACCAACTCCCCAGCATCTGTAGCAGCAGGGGCTATAATACCCCCAGGGCACATACAAAAAGAAAATACACCTCTACCATTTACTTGCTGCACCAAACTGTACGATGCAGGCGGTAAATGCTCATCTCTTTCTGTGCTACAATGGTATTGAATGCTGTCTATTAAACTTTGTGGATGCTCTACACGAACGCCTAGGGCAAAGGGTTTCGGCTCTATGAGCATATTTTTTGTGTGCAACAGTTCAAATATATCTCTTGCACTATGCCCCGTAGCTAAAATATATGCATTCGCAGAAAATGAATCTCCATCGGCCGTTTTTACAGCAACTATTTTTTCATTTTCAATAATAAAATCTACTACTTTTTTCTCGAACAATACTTGTCCACCGCATGCCCTAATTTGCTCGTGCATGGCAGTAATTATTTGTGGGAGCTTGTTTGTGCCTATATGTGGGTGTGCATCTGAAGCTATGTTTTCTGGTGCGCCAAAATGAATAAATAGTTGAAGAATACGATCTATATCTCCACGTTTATTGCTACGTGTATATAGTTTTCCATCGCTGTAGGTACCTGCACCACCCTCACCAAAGCAATAATTGCTTTCGGGGTTTACAATACCTTCTTTATTCAATTTAGCCAAATCACGCCTTCGAGCTCTCACATCTTTGCCTCTTTCAAGAATGATAGGCTTTATTCCCTTCTCTAACAACATTAGCGCAGCAAAAATACCAGCAGGCCCTCCGCCAATGATAATAACAGACTTTGTTGCTTTTGCTACGTTTGTAAATTGAAAACTACTTTTTGCAAATAGTCCATTACCCTCTGACAATTGCTCAAATGGTTCATCAATAAATGCATTTACTGTAAGATTGATAAAAATGGTTTTACCCCTAGCATCGATAGATTTTTTGAGGATTTTATAGCCAGAAATGGTTGATAATTTCTTTTGTACAGATGAGGCTATGTATTTTTTTACAATAGCCTCATCTGCTGCCTCAGCGGGCAAGAGTTTGAGTGAGATTTTTTGTTGCATATAATTCAGTTGGCAGTTGGCAAAAGCCAGTTGGCAACTGGTAAGTGTCAATTGAAGTATTTAAATTGAATTTGCTATTTGCACCTTTGCCTATTTTACCACTTGCACATTAAAACGGCAAGTCGTCTGCCACTTCATTGCTCGTAAAGTTATCCAATGGCTCCATAGCACTTGTATCATTACTTTGTTGCGCTTGTGAAGGATTTAAAATTTGCTCTATTCTCCATGCATCAAGATTGGTAAAGTAACTTGTTTTACCATCCTTTTCCCACTTTGTACCTTTAATATTGAAGTATACTTTTACATTATCGCCAATATTTACTTTATCTACAATCTCCGTTTTATCTTGTACACATTGAAATTTAACATAATTTACAATCGTTCTTCCTCCTATATCATCTGTTTTTTCTAGTGCAAATTCCCTTACTTTAAAGGTTTCTGTACGCTGCAAAGTATCAGATTTAGAAATTAATTTACCTGTAAGTTCGTAACTCATAATCGTATAATTTTAGCATCAAAAATAGTGGTAATTTCTTTTACAATAGGCGTATAAAAAAAATAGCCAAATAAATCAATTTAGGAAGAGGTAAAAATGATAAAAAACTTAGTTTATCCACACCCGAAAGAAAAAATAAAAGAAATTACCACTATTTTTGATGCTAAAATTATACGATTATGAGTTACGAAC
>JAYSWO010000561.1:0-2648 GCA_043717975.1 Ferruginibacter sp.
TCTTTAATTTGAATTGTAATTGAACTTGTGTTTGAAGTGCCATTACTGTTGCTTGCATCGATACCAAAATTATATCTTTCAGTATAAGATAGTTCACTATCAACTAAATTTGCTGATATTTTATTTGGTCCAGTTAAAAATGTATCCCCTAGCCAAGATGCGCCTGTTTGAAACGTTGAGAATATATTAACCTTTATTGGTATAGTTGTTGTTACCCTAACGGTTACTTGTGCATTACAAGCGGTTTCTAGTGCGCTAGGCGTAGATAGTGAAGGCGTGCTAAAACTAACATCATCGTCTGTTTTATATATCTCTTTTATAAAATGTCTCATTTTAAACTATTAAATTTCCTAATAAATGGAAAACATTTGTTGACCCAATTTTTGTAACATAAGCGTTGTAATTTTGACCTTTTATTTTTAAACCTGATGGGGTATTTAAAGTAACCCCTGATGCGACAAAAGTTACCAATCCTGTTCCTTGTTGCACAAACCCACATTCAAACTTATCTAGTAATCCTGTTGGTACAGTAATGGTTATTGCGGTAGCTCCGTTGTTTACGAAAATAATGTAATTAGCATCTGCGGATAACAATGTGTAACTTGAAGTAATTGTTTTTTGCAAGTTATCTTCTACTACTGAGCCATCTGCTTTTAATGTTTGTGTAGATGTACCGCCTGTTTTTGCAACATAATTTAAAGTAAACCCTAATGGTAAAGTTTGATTTCCAGTATTGTTGACCTTTGTTGACAATGCTGGAACGGTTGGTAAATCAGCAGTCCCTCCTAAATCTCCTGCTAGTTTTACAATTCCTTTAACGCTTCCATTCGCATCATTTACACTTTGCGATGAGGCGTTAACAACATAAGGAGTTACAGTAGTGCCATTTCCACTAACTGTAACATTTGTACCAGCATTTACTTTTGTTTCTGAACCATCTGGAGGAGTTAAGATAGTTGCGTTTTCGTATATTTTAATAAAATCATTTAAAACAGTTGACACTTCGTCAACACCAAAAAAAGCATTATTTTTTTTAAATAAATATTTAGTTCCGTTACTACAAGTTGTAATTATGATTTCGTAAGGTTCAACAAAATAAGAAGGTGTTAGCGTATTCATAACAGTTTGAGGTAAAACTTCCCCTATATCGCCTATTACTTCGGTTATTTTTAACGTGCCACCAACAATAGGTACTAATCCACCAATAATATAGTTTTTAAGGTGTCCAACTAAATAATTTTTAGTTTTGTTATTATTATTACCATCCGAGCCTAAAATAACATCGTTTGACGTTATTAAACTATCTAAGTCGTAAGTTTCTATTCTTGCCATATCTATATTGTTTTGTCGTAAATTAATGTTTTACTTATTCTTCTCTCGATATTTTTTAATATTACATTTTCAACGTTAAATATTTTATTTACTTTTTGGCTCAAATTAATAATGCTGTCCGAATCAACCTTGCGCATATCTTTCCATAAATCATGCTTATCAAACAAAAATTTAGTGTTTTCAAAAAGGTATTTATCTATTATTAAATTAGTATCTGCCAAGCAGTCGTCGCCAATAAAATTACTAAACTCTTGATGATGCGTTCTCCCTATAACTTTTAAAAAACCATTCCCTCTAAATTTAAATCCATCTCCACTTGCTTCATTTCCGTTTCCGTATTTGTTAGCATAGCATCGATTTGCAATGGCTATTGGGTTATTTGAATACATTATGATTTGCTTACTATCAAATAAACCCTCAAAATGATTGTTTATTTTAAATTTAGAGAAATTTGTGTTTTCACGTTTCGCCTTAAAATCACAAATAGAATCTATTTGCGCTAAAAAATTAACCAATTCTTTTGTTCCTAATGATAATTTATTACCAATAAACAAAGACGTTTCTGAATTTACAATCCCATCTACTTTTAAATTATTTTGAAGTTGGAAAATTTTAATATTGTTACTCATAAACAAGACCCTTAATTATTTGATTTTAACAAAAGTAAATAATATTTTACCTACTTTTTTTATAACTCTCATAATTTTACCTCCTTTTGTTTTTGGCTCTGTATCTGGAATTAAATCCAATGCTCCATCAATAATTGCGTTGGCTACTGCTGGTGGTATTTTCTTACTCATTTTTTTGTGGTATTTGTTATTTTTTTTCTAATCTTGTTTTTGTCAAAACAATGTTTTCCTTTTCTTATATTCCAAGTTGGTATCATATTATAGGTTTTATTTCAAAATGCATCCAATCATAATTTTTTTCAACACCTAAAGATAAAAAACCATTTTTATAAAATATATCAATCATAGGCTTATATTCCTCACGTGCAAATCTTGCTGTTGATTTAGTTTCTTTTAATTGATTTCGTTCTGGATCTAAATCGATTGCAATACCCCAACTATGTCTGCTATAATCTGAACCACCTCGCATTTGCCTAAAATTAAAACAACCACCAAATAAATCTATGCCCAATTCTTGAATTTTAGGCAAGCCGTAATGTTCCAATATTTCTTTGAATACTTCCGTAAAATTTGATGCCACTAATTTATGACAACGCATTTTTTTTACCGTTGTTTTTTTATCCCAAGCTAAACGCATAGGATAAGGCAAGTCTATTGTAGTTAAATAACTCCCTTGTTGATTTGGTT
>JAYSWO010000562.1:0-2646 GCA_043717975.1 Ferruginibacter sp.
GCTATGCAATTGGCTTCGCAAACGGATTGTGCGCTTACTTTTTTTCATACTTTTCATACGTTGGTACCTGCATCATGGAATGCCGCAAGAATAGATAACTATGAAAAAGATGAGGCTGATATACTTGAAAAAAAGCTTAATTTATTTGTAGAGAATACGTATAAAGAGTTAGACATAGAGCCAGCAAAAACCAAATGTGTAGTAAAAAGTGCGGTGTTTCCGCAAAGCTGTATTGCTGAATATGCTTTGGAAAATAATGCTGATTTTATTTGTATAAGTACGAGAGGAGCAGGAAAAATAAAAAGGATATTAGGTACCAACACAGCAAACCTTATAAACAATGCCGATGTGCCTGTGATAGCTGTGCCGTATAATTATTCAATAAAAGCCATCACAAATATATTGTATGCATCAGACCTTTTTCATTATGAAAAAGAAATTGAAAAAGTAATTGCATTTGCACAGCCATTACATGCTGCCATAGATTTATTGCACCTTACCACAGTTTTAGAAAAGCAGAAAGATTTAGAAATTATAGAAAACGCTGTTAAAAAAATAGCCGATTATAATATTCATGTAAATATGAAACCAAGAAACCCTGATAAATCTTTGGTATCGGATATTGAAGAAGCGGTAAAAGAATTACACCCATCTATGATGATAATGTTTACGGAGCAACATAGAAATTGGTTTGAAAAAATATTTTTATCGAGTAAATCAGCAGAGTATTCTTTTGAGGCAAAAGTGCCGTTGTTGGTATTTAATAAATCATAATTATAAAAAAACCTACCATGTCTTTTAATTTTGAAAAATATGCATCTAAAGGAAATGAATTTGTAAATACCATTGCCGAAGATTTGAATGTGGCCAAAGAAAAATCAGGTAGAATAATACGTGCCGTTTTTCATGCTTTGCGCAATCGCATAAGTCATGAAGAGTCTTTTCAGTTGATTGCACAATTGCCCATGGCGCTTAAAGGCGCATATGTAGATGAGTGGAAATTTGATAAAGATTTTAGCCGCATAAGCCATCTTACAGATTTTTTAGATGAAATAAGAAAAGAAGACGGTGAGCTTGCGAGCTATGATTTTGGAAACGATGCAAAGGCTAAACATGCCGTTGTTGCTGTGTTTAATGCACTGGGGCGTTTTGTGTCTGAAGGAGAAATGGAAGATATTATGGCAACACTACCCAAAGAGTTAAAAACATTTATTAAAAAAGATGTTGTTGGGAATAGAGTTGTATTTTAAGAATAAATGAAGATGGCCAGATTGATGTAGGGGCATTGTAAATAGAAAACTATGAAAATAAAATACCCTCTTGAATTTGTTCATACTTTATCTATAGATGAAATTGTACAATCATTTGAAACAAATGCTAAAAATGGTATTACTGCAATAGAAGCAGAAAATCGTATAAAAGAGTTTGGAGCAAATGTGTATGCAGTGCAAAAGCAAAAATCTATATGGTTAATGCTATTGCTACAATTTAAAAGCCCCATTGTTTATTTGTTATTGTTTGCAGTAGCAGTTACTATTTATTTTCAAAATTATATTGAGGCTATCGCCATTGGCGTAGTCATTTTTGTAAATGCATTAATTGGTTTTTTTATGGAGCTGCAAGCCCGCAGCTCTATGAATGCGTTAAAAGAAATGGATATCATACTTTCCAAAGTAATTCGGGATGGAAAAATGTTGCATATTCCTTCTGAAAAAATTACGGTTGGGGATTTAATTTTTTTAGAAGCCGGTGATGTAATACCTGGAGATGCACATTTGGTAGAAGCGAATCAATTACAGTGTGATGAATCATCTCTCACAGGAGAATCTCTTCCCACAGAAAAAAATACAGAGAAACTTGCCAAAGAAACTGCCCTTGGTGACCAATTGAATATGGTTTTTAAAGGTACAGCAGTAATAAATGGCAATGGCAAAGCAGTGATAACGGGTATTGCAGAGAGTACGCAGTTGGGAACAATTACTTCTTTAGTAGATAGCCATAAAGAAACAAAAACACCGCTCGATAAAAAAATAGCTGCATTAAGCATAAAACTTATTTGGATAACATTGGTTATGATATCCATTTTTGCCATAACAGGATTTATACAGGGAAAACATTGGGCATTAATTGTAGAAACTTCTATTGCATTAGCAGTGGCTGCTTTTCCTGAAGGCTTGCCAATAGTGGCTACTGTGGCATTGGCGTATGGAATGTTGCTGATGGCCAAACGCAATGCCATTGTAAAAAAATTATCTGCAGTAGAAACATTGGGTAGTACAAATGTAATTTTAACGGATAAAACAGGCACACTTACAGAAAATAAAATTTACGTGGAAACCTTTTCTTTTCCTGAAGAAAACATTAAAGTCAGTATTGAGAATAAAGTATTAAAATATGGAGAGGGAAGTATTGAAAAAAGTAAAAGTAACGTAGAAAAATTAATATTGATTGAAGCATTGTGTAATAATGTAGCACCAAAAGATGGAGAAGATAAAACCAAATTATTGGGCGACCCTATAGAAATTGCATTGATACATTTGGCAGATGAATCGGGCACTACAGCCGATAAAATAAAAGCAGAATATGAAAGAGTATCGGAAATGCCTTTTAACTCCGATACTAAAATAATGGGCACGTTGCATAAAA
>JAYSWO010000563.1:0-17378 GCA_043717975.1 Ferruginibacter sp.
GTTTATTAAAAAGCCAGTAATAAAAAGTCTTGCATGGGTAGATGTGTCAATTTTTACTCCCTTATCCAACTCTTCTTTGGAATGATATTTTTTAAAAAATAAATAATAGATGCCTAGCGAAACCAAAAAAATACCACCTACGGTTCCTATTTCTAATTTGTAAGTAGTAAGACTGTCTAATAAAGAGCTAAACAAGTTGGCCAATACTACCCAAAGAATATCGCTAAGCCATACACCACTTATAAAATAAAATGCACTTGCAAGGCCATAGTTTAATCTTAACTTTAAAATGGTAAATATTACAGGCCCCACTGAAAAAACCAATGCAAGCCCGAGAACCAATCCAGATATAATAGCTTCTGTCATTATAAATCTTTTTGGCTTTTTTAATTTATGGCGTTCGTCTTACTAAGAAATAATTTCCATTCTTCTAGCATTTTTCCTTTAAGCACTCTTGGAAATTTATGTTGGCCCCCTAATTTACCTTTTGATTTCATAAAATCTAAAAAGGTCTTTTCTGGTAATACATTTACGGTAACAGCTTTTAAAGCGTGCTTTCTTTCTACTACATAATCATCATTTAGGCTTTTTATTTTATCATCTAATATCGCAGCAAATTTTTCAGCATCTATTTTATCATCAGAAGCTATATACCATTCATGCGCAAAAAAACTTCCATGTGGCACACCCGCTACCGTAAACTCTGGTACAATTACATTCATTTCTTCGGCCGTTAATTCAATGCCACGGTTCATATTATCTACACTTAAATGCTCCCCCACCAAACTTAAAAAATGCTTAGTACGACCAGTAATAATGATCTCACTTCGTTCTTTATCTACCAGCTTTATGGTATCTCCAATTGCATACCGCCAAGTACCAGCGTTGGTACTTATTAAAATAGCATAATCTTTGTTTTCTTCTATCTCGTGTATCATTAATACCTCCGCACCGTTTAACATGTTTCCATCGGCATCAAAATTATTATCATCAAAAGCTACAAATTCAAAAAAAATATTGTTGTTTAAAGATAGCATCATCCCTCTGGTATCCTGCCTGTTTTGATATGCCAAAAACCCCTCGCTTGCTAAATAGGTTTCAATATAGGTTATAGGTTTTCCCAATAATTTTTCAAATCCTTTTTTATATGGTTCCATGGCTACCCCACCGTGTACATAAAAAGCCAGGTTGGGCCACATTTCGTGAATATTATTAAGATTATATTTTTCAATAATTTTTTCTAAACAAATTTGCAACCATGCAGGTACACCAACCAAAAAGCTGATATCCCAATTGGGGGCATTTTCTACTACCTCTTCTACTTTTTTTGCCCAATCTTTTTCTTTGGCTATTTTACCACCAGGCTTATACATGCCCATGCCCCTAAACCAAAAAGGAATATTTTTTTGTTGTATGCCGCTCAAATCCCCAGCATAATAAGTGGCTCCTTTTTGCAATTGAGTACTACCTCCTATAATAAGCCAACTTTTACTGATGGAACTTTTTGGAATATTCTCATATTTAGAAAGGCTCAAAAGCATTTTATAATTGGTAATGGTATTACTTCTTATAAGCTCTTTTGTAATAGGAATGTACTTGCTAGCCGCCTCGCTGGTACCACTGCTTAGCGCAAAGTACTTTATAACACCAGGCCAACAAACATCTGGCACACCTTCCAATGTTTTGTACCACCAATCGGTATAAATTTTTTCATAATTATAAGTAGGCACCAATTGTTGAAACCTTTTGCCAAGATGTCGGCTCAGTAGAATTTCATCAAACTTAAATTGTTGCCCAAATTGTGTAAACCTAGCCTTGCGAAGTAGCTTTCTTAATACTTTTAATTGCTGTCTCCTTGCATCGCTCACAGGTATATTGAGCGCTTTGGCTATAGAGGCAGGAAGTTTTATATCAAAAATTGCCATTAATAAATTGGTTGATAAGGTTGACAAATATAGTTAATGTAAACCCTTTTTGAACCTATTTTAAAGCTAAAATATAGCGTAAGCCCTCATTTTTTAGAAGAAATACGCAAACAACCGAAAAAATTCTACACAGTAATGGCACGAGGTACTACATACTGCAAAAAAATAAAGTGGCAATTTTACATTATCCAATTAAGCCTAAGAACAAAGAGCTTTACATCCAATATTGTAGCGGAAAGCTACCCAATATCATATAGAAAGACCGTAAAATACAGTGATCTGTGAAAACCTCCCAACAAAACCTGGAGGTTTTTTTATTTTACCTAATACCCAAAAGCGCTGTGTAAATAGATTAGAAGAATATCCTGCGGCTGCGAAAAATTTCTACAATACAATAATACCTTAAGCTACATTACGCTAAAAAATAAAGTGGCAATTTTACATCATCCAATTGAAAAAAACACGAAGATATAATATCCAATATCTTCTAGGGAAAACCACCCGACCAATATCACATAGAAAAACCGAAAAGACAGTACTTATGAAAGCCTTCCGAAATGGAGGCTTTTTATTTTGACCCTATAACCGCTTATAGCTAAGAACTTTTTATGCATATTTATTGTACATGGTATAAATGTAATGGCATGAAAAAGCAATTGTTTTTATTTGGAATACTATTAGCCACAGTGTTTGTGTTTTTTAGTTTTAAAAATAAAAAAACAATTGATACCACAAGAGATTTCGAACCGGTAACGGTTATAGAATTATTTACATCACAAGGTTGCTCTAGCTGCCCTTCTGCAGATAAATTATTGTCTCAAACTATTTTTGAAGCAGCAAAACAACATAAAAAAATGTATGCCCTTTCCTTTCATGTAGATTATTGGAATAGGCTCGGATGGGCGGATCCATTTAGCAGCAAACAGTTTTCGGAAAGGCAAGCAAACTATGTAAATGCGCTACATATTAATGGCGCATATACGCCCCAAATGCTGGTGAATGGGGTATATCAATGTACAGGGTCAGATAAAGGGGCATTAAACAAATACATTACAGTTACACAAAATACAAAAGCTTCTATTCAGTTTAAAACATTGGTAGCAACCCAAAAAGAAAATAATGCCATAGAAATAAAATATGTTTTGGAGGGAGATGCCAAAGCATGTAAAATAAATGTAGCATTGGTATCAGCAAAAGAAACTACATTTATAAAGCGTGGCGAAAATGAAGGTCTAACTTTGACCAACGAAAATGTAGTGCGTAGTTTTACAACCAAAAATGCAATGGCAGAAGATGTTATTTTTATAGATACAAAAAACATATCTGCACAAAGTAAAATGGCTGTAATAGCTTATATACAGGAACAAAACAATTATAAAATAATAGGAGCAGCATCGGTTTCATTGAAATAAATAGCCATAAGAAATATGCCATATAGTAGAAGTAAAAAAACAATCTTTATTATAATTATTATTTTAGGCTGTTGGGTATTTTTTGCGCAAAGCTGTATGAAATTTAGAATGAGCGATAGCAAAGCAACTGCATCATTTACAAAAGCTGGGATACCATTATTTACAGAAACAATTACCATAAATGGGTTTGATATACATTTTGCAAAAACAGGTAATGATAGTTTGCCCACATTATTTTTTGTACATGGCTCACCAGGTAGTTGGGATGCCTTTAGCGTATATATGCAGGATAAAGATTTGTTGGCTACCTATAGAATGATTTCGATAGATAGACCAGGCTTTGGTTATAGCCAATTTGGCGATGCAAAAAATATGCAAGACCAATCAGACATTATTTCGCCATTATTAAAATATATTGATAACAAAAAACCAATATACATTATTGGGCACTCGCTTGGCGGGCCTTTGGCCATAAAACTTGCTGCAGATAATCCTGCAACTTTTGCTGGCATTGTTTTGTTAGCAGCATCGGTATCGCCTGCAGATGAAGCACCAGAAAAATGGAGGGGCTTGTTTGCAAACAGTTCGTTGGAATATTTATTGCCCGGCGCTTTTAGGCCAAGCAATAAAGAATTGTGGGCTTTTAAAAAAGATATTATACCATTATCAAAACAATTTGATGCCATTATTTGCCCTGTGTGGATTATACATGGCGACAAAGATAAATTTGTACCAGTAGCCAATGTGGCTTATGCAAAAACAATGTTGGTGAATGCAAAGGCTGTGGAAATAAAAATATTAAAAGATGCTCCACATTTTATTCCTTGGGAGCCTTGGTATATAGATGTAAAGGAAGTGTTGATGCAATTGCCATAAAAAAGATAATAAATAACCAACTCATCTTGGGTAATCGTTTTTTTATAAACGATAAGTAAATACAATTCAATTATAAATGAAAACATTTCGCACCCAATTATATACGTTTGGGTAGAATATGTAAAAAATATGCAAAAATTGGTGTTGAAATTGCAATAGATAGCAAAACAGAAAACCAATTTTTTTAGAAGAGTAACCACATTGGCAGCAGCTCCTAGAAATAAAGTAACCACCATACTTGGTTATAATAGCGGATGGGTAAGAAGTGATGCCAATAATATGCATTCGAAAATAACACCTGCGGATGTACTAGCTACGAATGGTGTGATACAGGTGATAGATAAAGTGCTGTTGCCACAATAGCCTACAAAATATTATCCCTGTTGAAAATGAAACGCCGCTTTGTGTTAAACGAAGCGGCGTTTTTTGAAAATGCTTTATTTACAATATGTTTAAAACAATTGCTAATAGTTCAACCAATAAAAACAGCGGTGAATAAAAATGAATAACTGCTATAAAAAGAAAAATTACACAAAGGATAAGTGAGATTGCTATTTTCATTTTGCTGCATTATTAATTGTCAAAATTAATACATCTTGTGTATGTTTTAAAGCAATGCTGCTATTAATAAACTACCTTTCTCGCTCATACACATACATGCACAACCCACACGACCAACTCATAGATAGTTTTTTAGAAAACAATATAGGTATTGATACCGATTTTTTAAGCGAAGCATTATCCAATGGCTTACAAGAAAATATAAAACATTTGCAAGCAGATGACCTTATGACTTACGCAGGTGTGGGCAATGAAACCATAATGGATACAGCACAACAAATGCGTGGCGATAAAATTTATTGGATGGACAAAAGCCACGATAATGTATTTGAACAACAGTTTTTAAATCAAATAGAAAGTTTTATTGAAAGGCTCAACAGTACTTGCTATACTGGCATAAACGGATACGAGTTTCATTACGCAGTATATGGGCAAGGCACAGGCTACAAGCGCCACAAAGACCAATTTAAAAACGACAGTAATAGAAAATATTCTTTGATAAATTATTTAAACAACAATTGGCTAGAGACAGACGGAGGGCAGTTGATGGTTTATCAAAATGAAGAAGTACAAAAAATACAACCACAATCTCAAACGGCCGTATTTTTTAAAAGCGATGAAATGGAGCATGAAGTGATGAAGGCAAATAGGAATAGAATGAGCATTACAGGATGGCTAAAAAGAATGTAAAATTTATTTATTCACCGATTTCCCAAAAGATATCAACTCACTCGGGCTCATATACCCACCCGTTTCTGTAACTACTGTTCCATCGCCATTTATTAAATACAAAGACGGGTAGCTTGTAACATTGAATTGAGAAGAAACCTGCACACCTTCTCCTTCCTCCCCATCTAACGACACATTAATAAAACGGTCATTAAAATACGTTCCTACTTTGTTGTTTGAAAAAGTATTCTTCTTTAATCTTTTGCATGGCCCACACCAAGATGCATACACATCTAAAAAAATAAGCTTGTTGTCTTTTTTTGCTAAAGCCAAAGCCTCTCCCCATGTGCCTTTGTGAAATTGAATTCCCCCTTTTGTATCTTCTTTAAAATTTACTTTTGGGTTGTTGTATGAATAATAAGCAAAAGCGCCGCCTGCTAGTAAAATGGTAAATATGATATTTTTCATTTTCATGATATTTTTTATACAATGTAGGTACAAAAATTTATGTACAGTCGTTTTATACATTAAAAGTAAGGCACATCCTGCAAATGATAGAATAAACCATACAAATATTTTTCACCAATATATAAAAACTACCTTTGCCAATATTTTTTATTATGACTTTTGAAGATTTAAATTTAAACAACGCATTGCTTTCTGCATTAAACGATGCAGGATATACCAACCCAACAACCATTCAGCACCGTGTGTACCCTGTAGTAATGAGCGGTAGAGATGTGTGTGGTATTGCACAAACGGGCACTGGTAAAACGTTTGCGTATTTGTTGCCCTGCTTAAAACAGTGGAAGTTTAGCAAAGATAAATATGCACAAATATTGGTGATAGTGCCTACAAGAGAGCTTGTGGCCCAAGTGGTAGAAACAGTAAAAGAACTTACTACCTATATGAGTGTAATAGCCGTGGGTGTGTATGGAGGCACAAACATAAACACACAATCTGCAGAAGTAATGAAGGGTGTGGATGTATTGGTGGCTACACCAGGAAGATTGTTTGACCTGTTAATGAATGGCTCAGTAAAAACAAAAAACATTAAAAAAGTAGTGATAGATGAAATGGACGAAATGCTTAACCTTGGTTTTCGTACACAAATAAAAAACATTTTAGATTTGCTGCCAGCAAAGCGACAAAACCTATTGTTTTCGGCCACCATTACCGATGAGGTAGAAACATTGATGGATACTTTTTTTAATGAACCGGTAAGAGTAGAAGCTGCACCAACAGGAACACCGTTGGAAAATATTGAACAAATTGGATATGCCGTACCAAATTTTTATACCAAAGTAAATTTGTTAAAATTATTATTGACAGAAGATGTAACAATGACAAAGTTGTTGGTGTTTGTGGCTACAAAAAAACTTGCCGATGAATTATATACACAACTAGAAACTATTTATCCAGATACATGCGGTGTAATACATTCCAACAAAGAACAGAATCATCGTTTTAATACCGTAAAACAATTTCACGAAGGCAATTATAGATTCATCATTGCTACAGATATTGTGGCAAGGGGAATTGATATATCTGAGGTAACACATGTAATTAATTTTGATGTACCAGAAGTGCCAGAGAATTATATTCATAGAATTGGAAGAACGGGGCGAGCAGATAAAAAAGGAATAGCGATAACTTTTTTTACAGAAAAAGAAAAACCATTGCTTGATGTTATTCAAGCGTTGATGAAATATAAGGTACCGGTTTCTTCATTGCCAGAAAACCTTGAAATATCGGAGGTTTTAACAGAAGATGAAATACCAAAGATATACATGAAGGCTTATCAGGTAAGGGCTCCAAAGAAAGAAGAATCTGGGCCTGCGTTTCATGAAAAATCGGCTAAGAATAGTAAGGTAAACTTCTTGGTAAGTAAAAAAGATAGGATGATGAAGAAATATGGCAGACCAAAAACGAGGGGGGCAAAACCACCAAGAAAGAAATAACACACAATACAACACAAGCACCCAAAAATTATTTATTTTAGCTATTCGTTATCAAAACAAATAAATGAATCAGCAAAAAAAATATACTTGTATACTACTGTTAATCATTTTTTGCCTAATAAATTTTGCAAAAGCCCAGCAAAAAGAAAATACCTTACATGGATTAAATACATTGCTAGTAAATACAGTAATGGAAGATTTGTTTACACCCACTGTTGCTAGTAGAATTTATGTATATCCCAATATTGCATTTTACGAATGCATTAGGTTAGATGACCCAAGCCTTTCATCGCTTGTATCAAAATTAAATGGCAAACCTGTTTTACCAACATTGTCTAAAAGCATTTTACCCAACCATTTTATTTCGGCATGTATTTCGTTTTCTTATGTGGCGCAAAGCTTGGTGGGTACAGAATATAAAATAGAAAACTGGAGAAACAATTTTGTAGATTCATTAATGAAAGAAAGCGATAGTGTAAAAAGTAAAATGGCGATTGAATATGGGCGCCATGTGGCAGATAGTATTATAAAATGGGTAAAGGGAGATAATTATCTAAAATCTCGCGGAATGATGCGCTACGTTATTAGCAACAAACCGGGCGATTGGCAACCTACACCACAAGATTATGCACAGGGCTTAGAGCCACATTGGAATACGATAAGGCCGCTTACCTTAAAAAGTGCTTCGCAATTTTCGCCAACAAAAAAATTGCTTTTTAGTAGAGATAAGAAAAGTGCATTTTACAAAACAATGCTTGAAACCTATCGCATAAGTAAAAACTTAGATACCTCACAAAAAGCTACAGCATTGTATTGGGATGACAACCCTAATGTATCTGTAAATATGGGCCACCTTAACTATTTTATACATAAAATATCTCCTGGTGGGCATTGGCTTATGATAGCAAAACAAGCTTGCGAACAAAAAAACATTCCTGTTGCAAAATCAGCACAGGTTTATACACTTACGGCCATTGGTATTTTTGATGCATTTATTAGTTGCTGGAATGAAAAGTATAGAACCAATTTGATACGCCCAATAACTATCATAAACAGGCTGATAGATAAAAATTGGGAGCCTTATATCCAAACACCTCCATTCCCTGAATTTACTAGCGGCCACTCGGTTGTTTCAAATGCTGCAGCTAGCATCCTAACAACATTATTGGGTGATAAGTTTAGTTTTGAAGATAAAACAGAGATTCCTTTTGGCCAAGGTGCAAGAACCTTTAGTTCGTTTTATGAAGCAGCACTACAATCAACTAATAGCAGGGTATGCGGCGGTATTCATTATCCAGAAACAGCTCGAATTAGTGTGATACAAGGAAAAGCTGTCGGAAAAAATGTATTAAATAAATTGCTACAATAAAAAAAGTATGTCAAAAAAAGAACTCCTTGTTTTACCGATTTTCTTATTGCTGCTGCTTTCTACTAAAGCACAAAAAAAACTTACGTTACTACCATCAAATTATACAGGCATAACCTTTAGAAATGATATCAAAGAAGACCCCTCTATGTTTTATTATTTATACGAATATTTATACATTGGTGGTGGTGTTTGTGTAGGCGATATTAATAATGACGGCTTACAAGATATATACTTCTCCTCTACAAAAGGGTATAATAAACTCTACCTAAATCTTGGAAATCTTACATTTAAAGACATCACGGAAGCTGCGGGAGTAAATGGCGGGCAAGGAATAAAAACAGGTATCAATATGGTTGATATTAACAACGACGGATTGCTTGATATCTTAATTTGTAAATCGGGAGACAAAGATGCTGCCCAAAGAAAAAAAATATTGTATATTAACAATGGTAACCTCTCATTTACAAACAAAGCAAAAGAATATGGTTTAGAAGATGCGAGCTATACCACACAAGCTTACTTTTTTGATTATGATAATGATGGAGATAAGGATGTGTATTTTGTAAACCATCCAAGGGATTTTAGTAAATCCATGACAGTGCCTGCTACTTTGCAGAATGGCAAACTTGTCTATGTAGAAGATACCAATACTGTTTATGTAAGCGATAGGCTTTATGAAAATAAAGGGAATAAATTTATAGATATTACAAAAAAGGCAGGATTAATAAATCACGCATTTGGTTTGAGCGCATCGGTTTTTGATTTTAATAAAGATGGGTTTCAGGACATTTATATAGCAAATGATTTTAACAAGCCCGATTTTTTATACATAAACAATAAAAATGGAACCTTTAGTAATAAGCTAAGCGATTATTTTAATCACATTAGTTTTTCCTCTATGGGCAGTGATATAGCAGATATAAATAACGATGCATTAGAAGATTTATTTGTGGTAGATATGGCTATAGATGACCCTGTACGGCAAAAGCAGCTATTTTCAGTAAACCAAAATTATGATAAGTTTCAGTTGATGGTAAATTTCAATTTGTATTATCAATATCCTAGAAATAATTTGCAATTAAATAACGGAGATGGTACATATAGCGAAATAGCAAACCATGCAAGTATAGCACAAACTGACTGGAGTTGGGCTCCGCTGATGGTGGATTTAGACAACGATGGCTGGAAAGATATGTACATCACAAACGGATTAAAAAGAGATGTAACGGACTGGGATTATAAGGCTTTCATATTAGACTCTATTATGAAAACGATGAATAGTGGCCAAAATGTAGATATGGAAAAATGGTTGAATAGCATTCCTTCGGTAAAAGTACAAAACTATGTATACCATAATAATGGCAGCTTAGCATTTGATAATTATACAGCGCAATGGATGGATGAGCCAGCTTCATTTTCTAGTGGAGCAGCGTATGCAGATTTGGATAATGATGGAGATGTAGATTTGTTGGTAAACAATGTAGATGATGAAGCATTTGTGTTTAAAAACAATACAAGAGAAACAAACGCAGCTTCTAATTATCTAAGATTTCGTTTATTAAAATCACCTTCTTCTTTCGATGAACTGTATGGAGCTACGATAAAGTTAACAGATACAAAAGGACAAATACAAGTACAGCATTATGATCCACAGCGTGGGTTTTTGTCTAGCATGGAGCATGTTTTGCATTTTGGAATTGGTGCGGAAAATAATATTAAAAAGGTAGAAATTGAATTTCCTACACGAAAAAAAATTGTTCTAGAAAATGTAAAAGCAAATCAAGTTTTAACGGTTTATGAATCTGACGCAATAATACAAAACACTACTGCAACAAATAAAACATTTTTGTTTACAGATATTTCAAGCCAACAAAAATTTAAATATAGTCAAATAGAAAATGAGTTTATCGATTTTAAAAGAGAGCCGTTAATACCGTATAAATGCAGCAGCAAAGGGCCTTACTATGCAAAAGCAGATGTAAATGCAGATGGTAAAGAGGATATTTTTATTGGCGGAGCGGCAGGTATTGCTGCAAAATTGATGCTACAAAATACGGATGGTTCATTCATAGAAAAAAAGCAAGCCGCTTTTATAATAGATAAAGCTTATGAAGATATGGGTACTGTTTTGTTTGATGCAGATAATGATGGCGATAATGATTTGTATGTGGTAAGTGGCGGAGCGTCTTTTAATGCAGGAAATATTTTGTATCAAGATAGATTATATATAAATGATGGCAAAGGTAATTTTACAAGAGCAACGAAAGCCTTGCCTGTAGAAATGTACAACGGATCTTGTGTTACCACAATGGATTTTGATAATGATGGCGATGTAGATTTGTTTGTTGGTGGACATGTATTACCAGGTAAATTTCCCCAAGCAGATAAAAGCATATTGTTGCAAAACAATAAAGGCACTTTTATAAATGTTACAGAGGTGGTAGCAAAAGAATGTACACAAATTGGTATTATAAATAGTGCTACATGGAATGATGCGGATAAAAAAAATGAATTGATTTTATCTGGTGAGTGGATGGCGCCAAGTATTTTTAAACTAGAGAATAACACCTTTAAAAAAATAGTGCCGAATGTTATTATAAATTCTCCTGCAACAAAAAAGGACACGCTAATACATTTGAATGAATTAACAGGCTGGTGGTATTGTTTAAAAGCTACAGATATTGACAATGATGGCGATATAGATTTTGTGCTTGGAAACAGGGGAACAAATGCATTAGTAAAAGCAAACTATTATGAGCCATGTACCATATTTGCAAAAGATTTTGACAACAATGGAAGCTATGATGCTTTGCTAGGGTATTACAATCAGGGCAATTGCTATCCATTATTTAGTAGGGACCAATTAATAGATCAAATGCCCTTTATGAGAAAGAAATTTATACGATATAAAGATTATTCTGGAACAACACTTGAAAAACTATTTTCTACCGAACAACAAAAGGGAATGGATGTGTATAAAACAAATTTTTTTGAATCTGGTGTTTTATTGAACGAAGGTGGTGGGGATTTTCGATTTATACCTTTTCCCGAAAAGGCACAGTTATCCAACATTAATGATATACTAATAGAAGATTTTGATAGTGATGGATTGAAAGATGTGCTCGTTTGTGGAAACAGCAATGATGCTGCAGTAATGATTGGAAACCTTGATGCAACGCCTATACTTATGTTAAAAGGATTGGGCAATGGATTGTTTACAACATTTTTAAATGCAAACATTGGTTTAAAAGCCAAAGGAGAATGTAGAAAAATTATTTATTTAAAAGAGAACAAAACTATCATTTTACTTAAAAACAATGCGCCTGCACAAACTTTCTTATTGAAAAAATAACCTAATTTTATTTTAAGGGATTTCTTTCCGTTTGCTTATTGTCCTCTACGGCATTAAATCGTTTCAAAAAATAATTTAATGTAATTTTTGCCAACCTTTTTTTTACGTTGATGTAATTAAAAATTTGCTTGGGCAATGCACCTACATTTACTTTTGCCTCTTTGGCAGTACGGCCAAGCTCCAGCTTATTAAATTGTCGCTCTATCATTTTTTGTATTCCAAAGAAAAGGATATTAAAATAAATACTATGGGTTTTATTTTCTTCATAATCTAATCCAATAAAATGTGTTTCCATTTCTGTTTCATAAAAAATGAATGTATAAAAGCCAACCATATGGTTATTTTTATACAACGCATAAAATTCAAAATGATCTCCAAGATCATTTTTTAATGTATAAAAATAATTTGTATTTATGGTGCCAAGCTTTATGGTTTGTTTGTTTACAACGTTCCAATATAATTTTTCAATAGCAGTTTTTTTTTCTATTATTTCATTAGCAGATAAGAGACGTTTTTCTATACCATCAAATGCTTTTATAATTTTTTTTGCTCTTTGTAAATATTTTTTATGAAGGTCTTTTAAATAATCATCAAACGCTTTCCAGTGTGCACGCTTGTGTATTTCCATCGTTACATCTCCATTAAAAAAATGGTAGTCGAACACTTTGCTTTGTTGTTCTACAAAAACTTCCGCACAATCTTTTATTATAATACCACAAGGTTTGTATTTGTTTTGTTGTTTAAATAATTCAATAGCATCAAACACTAGGTTGTTGTGCGCATCATTTTTAAAATAAAACCCTTGAAATCCGATTCTAAACAAATGCCCGCAAACCAATAGTGGCAAACGCTTTGGCAAGAGCAGTTTTATAAGCCTAGCTTTTATTTGTTTGTCGTTGCTAAAATTTAAATGCTTATGTTGAAATATAAATTGCTGTAAATAAACTACACCCACTAGTTTATCTTTTAAAAATACTTGAATATAATTATTTTCTACATCTTCAATATTGGATTTTTCAAAAGCAAGTAAGTGGCGGCTTTGTAAATGATGCTGAGGGGGTAATACCTCATCCCAGGTTTTATGAAGGCTAGATATGCTTTTGAATATAGATACAGTAATTTTCAAAATAGGTTTCAGTAAGTTTTAAAAGACCAAATGTAAAGCATAATATTTAACGTATAGGTTTTAGTAAATGTGGCTTATTTAATGAAACAATTTTATTTATTTACACTTAAAAACCACAAATCGTTTTATTTCATTATTTTAGTGAGATAATTTATACATATGAAAATATTTACCCTATTGCTTTTAATGAGTAGCTCAACATTATTTGCACAGCAAGCGTATTGGCAACAACAATTACAATACAATATTAAAGCTACATTAAACGATACAGAAAAAACAATCACAGGTTTTGAAACCATTGTTTATAAAAATAATTCTACATCTACACTTGATTTTATTTGGTTTCATATTTGGGCTAATGCCTATAAAAACGAGAACACAGCCCTTATTCAGCAAATAAAAAATGATGGATCTCGGTCTAAAAAAATGAAAGACTTTGGCACAGGCTTTATTGAAGGGCTTGCTTTTAAAGTGAATGAAGAGGCAGTAAAAATAGAAGCGCACCCCAATGTGCAGTATATTGATATCATAAAACTTGTTTTAAATAAACCGCTTTTACCTGGCGATTCTATATCTATATCTACACCTTTTAAAGTAAAGCTGCCGCCATATTTTTCTAGATCTGGCTATGCTGACAATCAATTTATGGCTTGCCAATGGTATCCAAAACCGGCAGTGTTTGATAAGAGCGGCTGGCACGAATTTCCATATTTGGATATGGGAGAGTTTTATAGCGAGTATGCAAACTATGATGTAAGTATAACATTACCGTCAACATATGTTGTAGGCGCTACTGGTACTTTGCAAACAAAAGATGAGCTTGCCAACTATAAAAAAATAGGTAGTGAAAATATACTCAATAGAAAAGGAAAGCCGGTTCTTTATATACCGAGTAATACCAACGAAACAAAAACATTGAGTTATTATGCCGAACAGGTACCAGATTTTGCATGGTTTGCCGATAAGGATTTTGTGATACAGTATGATACCATACAATTGCCAAGTGGAAGACTAATAGATGCTTTTTCGTATTATCACAACAAGAAAAATACCATTTGGAAAAATAGCATTGATTATATAAAAGATGGTACCAGAAGATACAGCGAATGGATTGGCGAATATGAGTACCCTGTGGTGCAAGTAGTAGAAGGGCCAAAGAATAATTCGAGTGGAGGAATGGAATATCCAATGGTAACGCTTATTACAAGCCCTGATGCAAATGTAGAAAGATTGGATGCTGTGATAACACATGAAATAGGACACAACTGGTTTATGAGTATGCTTGGTAGTAATGAGCGTGCACACACCTGGATGGACGAGGGATTAAATACGTATTTTCAATTTATGTATGAGGCTGAAAAATACAGAGGCAATTCTGTTTTTGGAGATGCGGTACCTGCGGCTATAAAGAAATTGCCTACCGATATGTTTTTAAATACCATTTATGATGTTATAGAAAAAAATATACCCATGAAATCTGCCATGGATATTTCTGCAGAAAAATTTGCAACTAGCGATGAGTATGGCTTAATTTCTTATGTAAAAACAGCCGTATGGCTTCATCTTTTAGAAGGAGCCATTGGCAAAGAAAAAATGAGCCTAGCTATGCATAACTATTTTACAAAATGGAAACACAAGCATCCACAACCTGAAGATATGCAAGCCGCTTTTGAAGAAGCAGTAGGTGCAAATTTGGATCAGGTTTTTAGTTTGACGAAGAAAGAAGGTAAATTTGAATAAAATAGATTTTACATTAAAAAAATTTTTAAAGCAGCAGTGGAAGTGAACAAACAACAAAGATTAGTAGTGGGCAAAGGACAAATTAGTGGATATGTTTCCATATTTCTTTCAATAATCGCATTGGTAAGTATATGTTGTTTTTATTTTCCTGAAAAGCTTACTACGACTGAGTTTAGAGAAATTTACACAGCAGCTATGATGCAATTGGTTTTAAAAATGGTAGTAATTGGCGCTTTCTTTTTTGCATTACTGAGTTTTTTATTGAGTAAAAAAATTAAATGGGCTTTAATAGGTTCTAGTATTACAGGTGTAGCCATTATTATGGGCGCATTAAAAGTGCAAGGTTCTGTAGGAGAAAAATCTGATTAAGTTTTATACAGAGTGCCGTACAGATTTGGTTTACTTTATCATTAGTCATTTGTTTATTCAAATATTCGGTATTATTTCTCAAAAACCAGCTATTCTATTTTTTGGTTGGATTGGTTTAGATAAAGTACATCTTTGGATCCAACAACTACCATTTTTGATAGCACTCGTTTTAACTTTTGTTGTAACTGATTTGTTTCAATATTGGGCACATCGTATTTTTCACAATTATGTTTATTTGTGGCGTTTTCATTCCGTACATCACTCTACACAGCATATGGATTGGCTTGCAGGTAGCCGTACACATTTTGTAGATATCTTTTTTACAAGAGCCATGGCATTTGTGCCTTTATATATATTGGGTTTTCCGCCAGCTGTATTTAATATTTACATTGTGTTTATAGCCATACATGCTGTGCTTATACACTCCAATACTCGTATAAATTTTGGGTTTATCAAATATATTTTGCTACACCACAATATCATCATTGGCACCATTGCAAAGACCCAAGATATTATGGCAAAAACTTTGCAACCGTATTTCCTTTTATTGATATGATTTTTGGCACGTATTATTTACCTGGCAATGTTTGGCCCGAGGGTACGGGTGTGCACGAATCTCAATTTCCAAAGGGATTTATAAAACAAACGATTTACCCATTTACGAAAAGCCCGTTTGATAATAATTTGGATATGGAGGAAAGGAGTACGAGGTGATATTTATATTGATAATAAACGACTTATTAGGTTTATTATAAAAACACAACCATTTTGTTGTGTTTTTATATTTTATCCATATCTTTACAATCCGAAAGAATAATTACTAACACTAACCTTAATGATACCAGCATTTGAAGAAGAAGGGTATTTGCCTGCAGGCATCCATTTAGCTACGCTAGATGAAGTAGAAGCAAGGTTTTCTTATGGAATTAGGCGAATAGAATTATTCATGCATTTATTAAAGCTGATTAAAGATTTAAAAACAATTGGTTGCCCTGCAATTTATTTAGATGGAAGCTTTATCACAACAAAAAGAATACCTGGCGATATGGACATTTGTTGGGAAAATTTCGGAATAGATTATGATATGGTAGAAAAAAAGATGCCTATTCTTTTTGATTTTGAAGATGGACGAAGAAATCAACAATTAAAATATAAGTCAGATATTTTTCCTGTAAATATTATTGAAGGGGATTCGGGGATTCCTTTTTTAAATTTCTTTCAAAAAGATAAAGAAACAGGCAACCTCAAAGGAATTGTAAAAATTATTATTAACTAGTAAATTATTAGCAATGATAAAAAATCAAAAACAAGCTGGCATTACAAATGCAAGACTTGCCGAATTAAAAAAAGCAAAAGCAATATTTGAAGACCAGCATAAAGAAAAAACTACCGCTAAATATAGACTAGGAATAAATTCTATGAATAGTCTTATAACTGAGTTGGAAAATGACATACAAGTTTATAATGGATTAGTAAAAGGAAATTTTAATATTCTTCAAGCTAAATCAATAAATGAATTACCCAATGTATTAATAGCGGCAAGACTTGCACAAAATATGTCGCATAAAGAATTGGGAGAATTAATTGGCGTAAAAGAACAACAAATACAACGCTATGAGGCTACAGATTATGAAACGGCAGCACTTCCCAGAATTATAGAAATTTCGCAAGCGTTAAATTTGAATATAAAATTTGAGAAAAATATAATTATAAACACTGCGAAAAGTATGCATTAAATTTTTTAAGGTCGCAATTTGCGACCTTATTTTTTTATACTTACTTCCCCCAAACCCTCTCCCCATTCACCCATGTACCCAAAACTTTTGTACCTAATATTTTACCCTTATCACAATTCATCAAATCGGTATCTAGCATAATAAAATCTGCCGCTTTACCAACTTCTAAACTGCCTTTTTCTTTTTCTTCAAATGCTGCTTTGGCCGCCCATATCGTCATACCATAAATGGCTTCTTTGCGTGTAAGCGCATTTTCCATTTGAAACCCATTTGCAGGAAACC
>JAYSWO010000564.1:0-6598 GCA_043717975.1 Ferruginibacter sp.
CCTGCCTTAAAGTTAGGAAGTGTTGGTACTGTGGTTAGTTGTTCGTGTATAAATGCTACTGCGTCCATGTCTATTCTTTTTTGGAGTGCAAATGTAGGGGAAAATTAATAATTAATGGCTCTAAACTGAATAATTTTTTGGTTGTCGTGTTAATTTCATCTAATTGGTCTTTTTTTAGGTAAAAGTTGAAAAAAAATTTAGGATGAATAACTCCCGGCAGAAATGAAAGTGACACGTGCGGGATTTAAGTGGAAACCAGAGCCAAGCAGAGGTGGTATCGTAAAACACGAACGCCATTGTTGGATGTAGCTTTCATGCCCACAGCCCCAAAATAAAAAAAGCGATGAAAATCATCGCCATTTTTAGATCATTACTATAAAAAAATCAACTTCAAAATTTTCATTAGCAAATTAGTACATCAGTTAATTAACGAGCTATATTCACAGCTCTCTTTTCCCTTATAACTGTTACTTTTATTTGCCCCGGAAAAGTCATTTCTGTTTGTATTTTTTGTGCTATATCAAAACTCAATGTATCGCTTTGTGCGTCGGTTACTTTGTCGGCTTCTACAATTACTCTAAGCTCACGACCAGCTTGTATGGCATAAGCTTTTTCTACGCCATTGTATGATGCAGCAAGGGTTTCAAGGTCTTTAATACGTTGTATGTATTGCTGCATAATCTCACGTCTTGCGCCTGGGCGTGCACCGCTTATGGCATCGCAAGCTTGTATAATAGGGGAGATAACAAACAACATTTCCATTTCATCATGGTGGGCTCCAATTGCATTTACTACCGCAGGGTTTTCGCCATATTTCTCAGCCAACTTTGCACCAAGCAATGCATGGCTCAATTCTGTTTCTTCATCTGGCACTTTACCAATATCGTGTAGCAAACCTGCACGTTTAGCAAGTTTAGGGTTCATGCCCAATTCTGCAGCCATTATACCACAAAGATTAGCTGTTTCTCTACTGTGCATCAATAAATTTTGCCCATAAGATGAGCGGAAACGCATACGACCAATCATACGTATCAATTCTTTGTGAAGCCCATGTACACCAAGTTCTATAGCGGTACGCTCACCAATTTCCATTACCTGATCATCTAATTGGCGTTTGGTTTTTTCTACCACTTCTTCAATACGTGCAGGGTGTATGCGCCCATCTGCTACCAATCTTTGTAGCGACAATCGAGCTATTTCTCTACGCAATGGATCAAAAGACGACAACACAATTGCTTCAGGCGTATCATCTACAATTAAGTCAACACCAGTTGCCGCTTCTATTGCTCGAATATTTCTACCTTCACGACCAATAATAGAACCCTTTATTTCATCGCTTTCCAAATTAAAAACGGTGATAGAATTTTCAATGGCTTGCTCTGCAGCAGTACGTTGTATGGTTTGAATAACTATTTTGCGTGCCTCTTTATTGGCATTTGTTTTAGCGTTTTCAATAATTTCTTGTTGCAATACAACTGCCTGTGCATGTGCAGATTCTTTTAATCCTTCTATCAACTGTGCTTTGGCTTCTTCTGCGCTCAACCCTGCTACTTTCTCCAATTTGCGTATATGCTCTTCTTGGTGTTTTTCTAGCTCAGTGCGCTTTACATTTACAATTTCAATTTGTTTGTTGAGATTGTCTTTTATAACATCATTGTCTTTTAATTGCTTCTCTGCATTGGCTTCTTTCTGGTTTAAGCTTTGCTCTTTTTGCTTAATTTTATTCTCGTTTTCAGCAATTTTTTGTGTGCGCTGCATAATGTCTTTCTCGCTGTCTATTTTCATTTGCGCAAATCGTTCCTTGGCTTCAATTTCTCTTTCTTTTTTGTAAGTGTCGGCTTTTAATTGTGCCTCGGCTACTAGTTTTTGTGCTTGAAGATCAGCTTCTTGTACTTGTTTATCGGTGTTTTTGGCAAAAATCATTTTGCCCCCAAAAATGCCCGCAATAAGCGCTACAGCCCCAGTGATGATGTAAATTATAGTTGGTTCCATTAAGTTTTGTTGTTTAATTTAGTTCGCAAAAGTTTCATACTCATATAAAATGGGTATAGCCACGAAGATATGCAAAAGGCATCAAAAATTTATCAACAGCTATAAATGGTATAAGTTTGGCGTGATTTTTTTTTCCAAACAAAGAAGCAGCTATGGGCAGCAGCGTTGTGTCACTCACTTCATCGGCATACCATTATTCATCTTTTATTTTGCAATATTATTATGCATTAAACAAATTACCCAAAGAAATAAAGAATAATAAATTATTCTACTAACCAATCTTTTACTTAATCTTATTGGTTTCTCTCCCCTTCGGGGAGGATAAGAAGGACCTTTTCTTTCCACTTCGGGGGAGATAGACGGGGCTGTTAATCACAAATACTTTAATTTAGCCAAAACTTTCATTATCAAAAAAGCACTTACATATTTACAAGATTTATTTTTAGGTGAATCTGTTACCACTGATTTTAAAAAACAGTTGAATAATGTTATTGGTTTTAAGCCAAACAATATATTGTTGTATAAAACTGCATTGAGTCATCGTTCTGTGCGGGAAGGTGCAGATGAAAACAATGAACGTTTAGAATTTTTGGGGGATGCTGTACTTAGTAGCATTATAGCACATTATTTGTTTAGAAAATATCCTTACAAAGGCGAAGGCTTTTTAACAGAAATGCGAAGTAAGATGGTAAATCGCCAAAAGTTAAATGAAATTGCTTTAAAAATGGGATTGAAAAAAATTACTTACTACAACAAGTTGGATAACTCTTTAAAATCATCTCAAATATTTGGTAATACGTTAGAAGCGTTAATAGGTGCGATTTTTTTGGATAGGGGATATGATAAAACACAGCGTTGGGTAGAAAAATACATTGTACAAAATCATATGTTTACCGATGATTTGGAAGCGATAGAAATAAATATAAAAAACAAACTCTATGGGTGGGCAAATAAAAATGGAAAACAATTAGAATTTACAACCGTGAAGGAATCGGTAGAAAGTGGCAGAAGGCTATTTACCATTGGTGCTACCATAGATGGAGAAGTAATAGCAGAAGCAAAAGGATTTAATAAAAAAGATGCAAGCCAAGCTGCGGCATTTAAAGCGGTAGAAACACTCGGATTATAGAACGAGAAACGAATAAAACGAGAAACGAATAAAACGAGAAACGAAAATTATGAAATTCGGAATACTAGGAAGTGGAAGTTGGGGTACGGCGATAGCAAAAATTCTTACCGACAATGCCAATACAATTTGGTGGTGGAATAGGAGTGCAGATGCCATTGAACAATTCAAAATAAGAAAGCACAATCCGCAATACCTAACTGCGGCACGATTCGATACCAATAAATTGCAACTTACTACCAATGTACAAGAAGTGATAAACCAATCAGATGTTATCATCATAGCTATCCCTTCTGCATATACTTGCGATGCATTGTCAACTTTGGATAGAAATATTTTTGAAGGGAAGAAAATTATTTCTGCAGTAAAAGGAATTTTGCCAGACGAAAACGAATTGCTCAATGATTATTTGGCCAAAAACTTTAATGTAAAAATAGAGAATTATTTTGCTTTGCTTGGTCCATGCCATGCAGAAGAAGTAGCGGCAGAAAAATTATCTTACTTAACATTTACCGGTGTAGATGAAGCCATTACTGCAAAAATAGCAGACTGTTTTAAAACAGATTATATAAACACCGTTGTAAATAAAGATATATATGGCGTACAATATGCAGCAGTATTAAAAAATATTTATGCCGTAGCTGCTGGTATGGCGCATGGGTTAGATTATGGAGATAATTTTCTAAGCGTTCTCATAGCCAATAGTGCAGATGAAATGGCCGGCTTTCTTCGCAAAGCGGGAATTGTAAATGCTGAAGTTGGATACATGGAGCATGGTAAGAATGCCTCCAAAAATACCCATGCTAATTATGCGGCTTCTGTTTACTTAGGTGATTTATTGGTTACCTGCTACTCATTGTTTAGTCGCAATAGAACTTTTGGAAACATGATAGGGAAAGGTTATTCTGTAAAAAATGCACAATTGGAAATGAGCATGGTAGCCGAGGGTTACAACGCTTCAAAATGTATGTACATACTCAACCAAACGGTACATGCAGAAATGCCTATAGCTCAAACAGTGTATGATATTTTATGGAACGGATTGGCCGCTGCAAAAGGGTTTAAAATGATTGAGGAAGAATTGATTTAAGGAGACGCAAAATGACATTTTATATAATTTCTTTCCAAGTATGATCTGCCAATAATTGCACTTTTGCATGATGTGTTTTAAAAGATTTTTTGCCTCTTCCCCATTCGTTAGGGCTTATCATGCTTATCATATATGTGCCATCATTGTTTTCATATAAATGATATATGTTTCCAATAATGGGTTGAAAATTTAATTTTGCGCTATATATAATCATGGACAGTTCTTTGCGACTTTGAATTTCTTGAGCTTGTAATGCTAGCAATTCTACTTGCTTTCTTATTTGGTCTAGCTGCATATTGGTTTGCTCTTCCATGGCTGTTAAAACCTTGTGGCGTATTACACCTTCATTTGTAGGTTTTATAACAACGCCACTTACACTTGCACTGTAAGGTAGCACACTCATTTGCTTATGAAAAAACTCTACATTGGTAAATGTTGAACCATCTTCTGTAGTACCTGTTTGGGTTACTTTTAAATATCCATTTGGTTCAATAGCATGTACCACTGCTAGCACAACTTCGTTATTTTTTAGAAATTGTATTTCAAAAATAATGGAGCTTACTACTTTGCCTCTTACGTGTGTGGCAAAATCTTTATCATAAAATTCTTGCAGCGTATCATTAATTACAATGTCATACTTGGCACCAAAAGAAACATTTTCTAGTGTTACCCAACTATTATTTATCGTTAAATGATTTTTATCTTCTGCTGCTGTAATTTGAAAATAACCACTTTTGGGTCTATTGCCTTTTTCGTATGTGCCTTTTTCAGGAAAGAGTTGCCAAGAGGCAATGAAATTATATGCTGAGGTCATTATGTGTAAATCTTTGTAAAATAGTTGTGATATTACGACAATTTGGGCATGTTGGATTCATTTTACGTAATAAAACAGCAATATTATCCGTTTAAGGTAAGAAAGTGGCTTATTCAAAATCAAAAAAACTATTTATTTTGTATATGTTTTTTGAAATAGCTTATTTCTATGATGAGTTATTATGTATCAAAACTAAAATCCTCTAAATACGTTTTTTGCTTATGAAAACGAAATCAGCAATTGTATTCATATCCATTTTATTTTTAATATTGGTTGTATTGTCTTTTTATGGCTTTAAAAGAGCTACACTCTCAAAAAATAAAATGCTCCTCAATAATAGGTATGTAGAACTAAAAAGAAGCACAAATATTTTACTTGAAACCAATAACAGAAGTTTTGAAAATTTCATTTTAGAAAATACATATGACCAAGATTTAAAAAAAGCCATTGCAAAAAAGGATACAAATTGGCTTACCTCAAACTTTATACCTACACTAGAAAGTTATAGTGTGGATTATGTTTGGATATTAACCAATGATGGTAATGTTTTATTTGCAAATGATGAAAGTAATAATAATCCGAGTTTTCTTATTGACAAAAATATATTTGCAAGAAATGTATTAGAAAACCCTTACAAAAATTTTTATGCAAATATTGGAAATACAGTTACTCAACTAACTATGGCACCAATGGAATTTGCTTATGAAGTAGAAGGTAAATTAAATGCACAAATATTTTTAGTTTTTGGAAAGAAATATGATAGTGCTTATTTGAACAACCTAAGCGAAATTTCTACAGGTGCTAATTTTTCTGTTCTTAAGCATGGGGCTTTTTTGCAAGATTCCATAAATAATAAAGAAAATATTATCAGTCACCATTATAGTTTAACTGATTTTTCGGGTACAACCTTTGCCACGTTAGAATCGAGTAAAGTGCTCAGCGAAATAAAAGTGTATAACGAATATTTTGGTAAGTATTCGCTTATTTATTTATCACTTTTTTTATTATTGGCTTTAGCGTATTACAAGTTTATTGGAGTAAAAGTACTTAAACCTATTGCCATTTTATCTGATGCTTTAAATAACAAAGAAGGCAAGTATTTAGAAAAATTGAAAGTAAAGCAAGATGAATTTGGAAATATTGCGATATTGTTAGATGATTCATTTAAGAATACAAAAAAATTAAATGAGGAAATTGTTCTTAGGAAAAAATCTGAAGATGAACTTAAAATAGCAGCTGTAGAATTAGAAAATGCCACTATTGAGAAAATAATAGCCGAGCAAGGTAAAAAAGCAAAAGGCGATTTTTTATCTACGATGAGCCATGAAATACGAACACCAATAAACGGTGTAATCGGTATTGCTAATTTATTAAAAACGGAGGAATTAAAATCTTCTCAGCATGACTTAGTAGATACTTTGATTTTTTCGTCTAACTATTTATTATCTATACTTACCGATATATTGGATTTTTCTAAAATAGAAGCAGGGAACCTTACTTTTGATAAAGTACAGTTTAATTTGAAAGAAACATGCAAAAACGTACAAGCCTTAAATCAAGCAAATGCAAAAAATAA
>JAYSWO010000565.1:0-17348 GCA_043717975.1 Ferruginibacter sp.
ATCACTGCTCCTCACCCAGAAGGGCTTGGTGCAAAAAATGTAATGAATGTAGCCCTTGCAGATGCAGGTATGCAACCATCAGATATCGATTACATAAACGTACATGGCACTTCTACCCCACTGGGCGATATTGCAGAAACAAAAGCCATTTTAAATGTATTTGGCGACCATGCTTACAAACTAAATATTAGTGCTACCAAAAGTATGACAGGGCATTGCCTTGGTGCTGCTGGTGCATTAGAAGCGCTTGCTTGTATTCTTGCTGTTACCAGAGATGTGGTACCTCCTACCATCAATCATTTTACAGATGACCCTGAGCTAGACAATAAACTTAATTTTACCTTTAACAAAGCACAACATAGAACCATAAATGCTGCACTCAGCAATACATTTGGGTTTGGCGGGCACAATGCTAGTGTTATTGTGAAGAAATACAAGGGTTAGATATAAGAGGTTAGACTATTAGATTATAGACACAAGACTTTACGGAATCTATCTTCGAAAACACTTTTTAATATTTATCAACTTTTTGTTTATGAAATTTATTAAAATTTTATTCCCTTTTATTTTACTTTTCACATTATTGTCATGCAAAAAAACTAGCACCAATTGTTTTGATGCTGCATTATACGAACAATATAAAAATGCTGTTTGCACTCAAGATTGCCCAGGTGTAATAGGTTGCGATGATAAGCAATATTGTAATGCTTGTATTGCACAAAGTCAAGGTATAAGATTGAAATAACTTCGTTTACAATTCTTTTTATTTTCCGAGCAAAGCAGCAGCTATACCGAGCATCGTTGTGTCACTCACTTCATCGGCATACCATTATTCATCTTTTATTATGCATCAGATAAGGTAATAGTAGCCCCCTAAATCCCCCGAAGGGAGACTTGGAAGTCCTTGAAAATTAGAAAGAACTTTATAGTATTGTAGCGTGGCTCCTCTCCTTGGGAGAGGCGGGGGTGAGGTTTTTTTTAACTCTAAATTATCAAAGAGTTGCTTTATCTAATGCTATCATATTTAAAACAAAAAATATAACACCTATCTTTTACCTAATCTAATTGGCTTCTCTCCCCTTCTGGGAGGATAGGTGGGGCTTTGCCTTGCGGAATAATTGGTTTGGATTTTATTTTAACTTCCCTACAATCTTCTCCTGTATCTCTTTCATTTCCTCTTCTGCTACTTTTAATTTTTCTCTAGTAAAATTTAAATCATCCGCACTATTCATAGGTACAAGGTGCATATGTGCATGTGGCACTTCTAGCCCAATAACACTAATACCGCAGCGTCGGCAATCAAACGTTTTTTCTATAGCTGCAGCAATAGGTTTTGCAAATAATAATATTTCTTGCAAATAATTTTCGGGCAGATCAAACATTTTGTCCACTTCTATTTTTGGCACTATCAATACATGCCCTTTTACTAGAGGAAACACATCTAGGAAAGCTATAAAATTTTCATTCTCTTTTATTTTGTAGCAAGGTATTTCGCCTGCAATTATCTTTGAAAATATGGTCATGAGAAAAGTTGAAGGTTAAAAGTTGAAGGTTGTTCGAAAATATTTATTTTGATTCATAAAAAAAACCGTTCACAAAGTCGGTGAACGGGCTGTAAGTTCTGTAATTTTTTTTAAATAGAAATATCCTTTACTTCAAATTTTAATATCCCAGCTGGCACAATCACTTCTGCCACTTCTCCCTTTACCTTTCCCAACAAACCTTTACCAATGGGCGATGTTACAGATATTTTACCCGCTTTTAAATCTGCCTCGTTTTCAGAAACAATTTGATAGGTTACCGTTTTTTTAGTACCAAGGTTTAGCAATGTTACTTTTGTGAGAATACTTACTCTACTGGTATCTATGGTAGCCTCATCCAATATTCTTGCAGTAGAAACAACTCCTTCTAAATAATTTATTCTAGCTTCTAGCAGGCCTTGTGCTTCTTTAGCTGCATCGTATTCTGCATTTTCTTTAAGATCACCTTTTTCTCTTGCTTCTGCTATAGCCGCACTTGCCGCAGGCCTATCTACAGATTTTAAACGATGCAAATCTATTTGCAGTTTGTCAAAATTTTCTTGTGTTACATAATTAGTATCCGCCATAAAAAACATTTTAGTGTTTTACAAAAAAAAATACAACGCTCCGTTTTTGGAAGCGTTGTAGATAATACAAATATAAGGTAAATTTCTAAAAAAAACACTCATTATCTTAAAATCAGTAACGCTGTGAAAGCCTTCCGAAATGGAGGCTTTTTCCGTTGCATAAACCCAATCCCCACACACAAAAAAAGCCCGAACTTAATCGGGCTCTATAACTTTGAACTTTCAACCATGAACCTTCAACTTCCTACACATCTATCTTGGCATACTTCGCATGGCTTTCAATAAACTCTCTACGTGGTGGTACCTCATCGCCCATTAGCATGGTAAAAACGCTATCTGCGGTAAGTAAACTATCAATAGTAACTTGCTTGAGGGTTCTGCTTGCGGGGTTCATAGTGGTTTCCCACAATTGGTCCGCATTCATCTCTCCAAGACCTTTATATCGCTGTATGTTTACGCTGTCTTCTTTTCCGCCACCAATTTTAAGCGATAGTGCCTTACGTTCTTCATCATTCCATGCATATTCTTGTTCTTTACCTTTCTTTACCAAATACAATGGTGGCTGTGCTATGTACACATAACCTTGCTCCACCAGCTCTTTCATATAACGGAAAATAAATGTCATTATCAATGTAGCAATGTGGCTTCCATCCACATCGGCATCCGTCATAATGATTAATTTATGATAACGCAATTTTGAAATGTCCAATGCTTTTGCATCTTCCGTAGTTCCAATTTTTACACCCAAGGCTGTAAACATATTTCGTATCTCCTCATTGTCGTATATCTTATGCTCCATTGCTTTTTCTACGTTAAGAATTTTACCTCTTAGTGGTAGTATCGCTTGAAAACTTCTATCTCTACCTTGCTTGGCTGTACCACCCGCCGAGTCTCCTTCCACCAGAAATAACTCACAACGACCAGGATCTTTATCAGAACAATCTGCTAGTTTACCCGGTAAACCTCCACCTACTAAAACCGTTTTACGTTGCACCAATTCCCTTGCACGCTTGGCGGCAGCTCTAGCTTGTGCTGCAAGAATTACTTTTTGTATAATTGTTTTTGCATCCTTAGGATTTTCTTCTAAGTATGCTTCCAACACACGGCTCAATGTACTATCTACTATTCCACTTACTTCACTGTTTCCTAGCTTGCCTTTTGTTTGTCCTTCAAATTGTGGCTCTGGTACTTTCACAGAAATAATGGCCGAAATTCCTTCCCTAAAATCATCCCCTTCAATGGCTACTTTTGCTTTTTCAAACATGCCATTTTTTTCGCCATAACTTTTAAATACACGGGTAATACTTCTTCTAAAACCTGCTACGTGTGTACCACCTTCTATGGTATTAATATTGTTTACATAGCTAAACAAATGCTCGGAGTATCCTGCATTGTAGGTCATGGCCACTTCTACTACCACATTATTTTTTTCATCGTACCCATCGCAATAAATTACAATAGGTATCAATGGACTACGGCCTGCTTTTTTATCTAAATATTCTACAAACTCTACAATACCACCTTCACTGTAAAACGTTTTGCTATACGTTTTTCCATCTTCTTCTTCCGTAATTCTAAGATCGTTTAAAACAATCTTTATCTTTTTATTTAAGAAAGCCAACTCACGCATACGACCTTCTAATATTTCTCGCTTGTAAATGGTTGTGTTAAAAATGGTTTTATCGGGCCAAAAATGTACATGCGTACCTGTATGTGTACTGGTACCAATTTCCTTCACACTGTATTGAGGTACACCTATGCAATACTCCTGTTGAAACTTTTTATTCTCTCTATCAACAGTTACAATCAACTTTGTACTCAACGCATTCACACAACTTACACCCACACCATGCAACCCCCCAGAAACCTTATAGGTATCTTTATCAAATTTACCACCAGCGTGCAATACGGTCATTACAATTTCAAGGGCAGATTTGCCTTCTTTTGTATTGATACCTGTAGGGATACCACGCCCATCATCTTGTACCGAAATGGAGTTGTCTTCGTGTATGGTAACGGTAATGTTTTTGCAATGACCTGCAAGCGCTTCATCAATTGAGTTATCTACTACTTCATATACAAGGTGGTGAAGCCCCTTTTCACTAGTATCGCCTATGTACATACTTGGGCGTAAGCGAACCGCTTCTAAACCTTCTAAAACCGTAATATTATCTGCACCATAGTTATCCGTTGCAGGTGCTTTTAAATAATCATTTTCTGTAGCCATAATTGTATATCAAACTTTAAAAATCGAATGTGTGCGAAGTTAAGGTTTTTGAGGAGGTTTTTAGCATAAAAAATGTTCTATTTTAAACCATTTACACACATAAATTAGGTATTATTTTTATTGTTTTCTACCTTTTTAGCCTTGATCAAGCTGGTGTAGCAACACTCCATTCAACACTAGTTTATTTTTCCATCTTTTAAAAAGTAATCAAGAGAAACAGAACAATTTTTTTTATTTTTTGAGTATTGATGTTCACTATACTGAATTGCTACTTTTATTAATGAATTTTCCCAAGCGTAATTAAAGTTTTTTGTAGTTTTTATATTAAAAATATTTTCTTTTTTAAATTTGATATCGAATTCTTTTTCAAAATGTTTCCTAATATTTTTTATATCTTTTCTTATTTCGCTAGTGTTATTTAAAGTGTCATTTTTCAAATAAAACTTTAGAAAACCCACACTATTAAGAATGTTATCATTTTCGAAAGTTAATATAATTGATTTAAATTTTATATCTAAAAAAGAATAAGGATTTGTCCATAAAGAACCAAAGGAATAGCTAAAAAAAGTTTTGCCTTTGTATTCAAATTTATTATTATTTCCTGGGGTTAAGCTATCTTTAAAAATAATCTTTGAAGCACCTAAAGTAAAAATATCAATCCCGTTAAATGCTGTTTTGCTCCTGTTAACTTGGGCATTTGTGGAAACACATATAATTGATTCAAAAAAAATTATTAAAACTGCTATTAAAAATTGGTGTGGTTTCATTAAACAATAATAACTAGATTATTTCATAAAAAAGGTATGTAAACGGTTAGATAGTTTCTTTAAAGAACTTTTTATTTACATAACAATTTATACTGAAAACGAAGTATATTTCTGTTTTGTAAAAGAAATAGCTGTATTGTTAATAAATTTATACCTATTTACGAAGTATAATTTGGTTTTGAATCATATTTATAGTTTTTTGTGTGTAAATTTATGTATATAAATAAAAAACCGAATTATAGTTCGGTTTTGATAACATAAAAATGGAACAACTTATAAAACTAGGCAAGCAGGTTGCCAACAGAAGGGAGCAACTTAGACTAACACAATTAGACATAGCTACTATCGCAGGCATAAGTGATGCCACAGTACGATTTATTGAAAAAGGCAAGCCAGGAGTATCTATTACCAATTGGGTAAAAGTTGCAGGCATAGTTGGTTTAGACCTGAGCTTAACCACCAAAAAAATGAGCGATGAAATGCGTAGAAATAATAGCAAAGAAGCTACCCCAAATGATGATTAGCATATATCAAATGCCATAATAAAAACATGAAACAAGGAAAGGTATATAATAACAATACACTAGCAGGCATTATCTCAAAACAGGATGATGGCATGTATATATTTGAATACGATGATATTTATTTTGTAGATAGCACAAAACCTGCCATTAGTTTAACCTTACCTAAAACAATAAAAAAATATAAGGCTGATTTTTTATTTCCCTTTTTCTTTAATTTATTGAGCGAAGGCAGTAATAAAAAACTGCAAAGTATTTATTTAAAAATAGACGAAGAAGACCATTTTACTTTTTTATTAAAAACAGCTGCACATGAAACAATAGGTGCCATAAGAGTAGTAGAATTTTAAAGAAATAAAAAATGAAAGCATTAAATATTTGCCCAAGTACATTACAAGAAGGTTATACAACGTATAGCCCAAAAGCCTTGCGCCATTTATTTGATGGTAAAAAGGTATCGCATGCTTTAAAATATGTTGTAACTGATGCAAAAAAAGAACAACGAAAATTGCTTACAGAAAATCGTACACGAATATCCATATCTGGTGTACAAGAAAAATTTTCTATGCGGTTAGAAAAAAAAGAATTGTTACTTACAGATAGAATGGGAGAATATATATTAAAACCAATTCCTACCGATTTAGATCATGTTGAATTTGTGCCAGCTAACGAGCATGTAACCATGCAAATTGCTAGCCAAGTGTATAAACTCGATGTGGCAAAAAATGGATTAATATTTTTTGCGGATGACGAGCCTGCATACATTACCAAACGATTTGATATAATGCCTGATGGCAATAGATGTCTTAAAGAAGATTTTGCAAGTTTATTGCAAAAGACAAGCGAAAACCAAGGAAATAAAAATTTTAAATATGAGAATAGTTATTTGGAAATAGCAAAAGCAATAGATCAGTTTTTACCATCGGCTTTAATTGCAAAAGAAAATTTATTTAAGCTTTGTGTGTTTAATTATTTGTTTAGCAATGGCGATGCGCATTTAAAAAACTTTTCAGTAATAGATTACTTGCAAGATGGGCAATACCAACTTGCACCAGCATATGATTTATTATGCACCCGCTTGCATATAGAAGACAACGATTTTGCATTGGATGATAGATTATATGAGGGTGATTATGAACATCCAAGTTTTGCCGTTTATGGCTATCATTGCTATCAAGACTTTTACGACTTTGGTATTAAAATAGGGTTGGTGCCCAAAAGAATTACACAGTTTTTAGCTTTGTTTTTATCTAAAACAAACGAAGTAGAAATAATGGTTGGCAAATGTTTTTTATCTGAGGAATTAAAGCAATTATACTTAAAATATTACCATAACAAATTAAGGAAATTGAGTACTTATTTGGCATAATATTAATAAAAAAAATAACTCAGATACAGTATTTGATTCAATATATTGGGGCAATAGCAATTACTACATTATTGTCAAGTTTTCTTAAATGTATAAACTTTATATATTTTAATGTATTGTGCATTTACTTGAAATATAATATAATTTCTTCTATTATATTTGTACCAACTCTTATCTACATGAAACGTGCCTTTTTTTTTATTGCTTATTTTATTGTAGTTACCACGCATGCGCAACAAAAAGATTTCACCGTTCAAAAACTAAGCCTACCCTCCGAAATTGAATATTATGACAACCAATTTTCAGGGATGTGCATATACAAAGATGCCCTTTTCTTAATGTCTGAAAGTAGGTTGCAAGACAATAGAGAAGCTAAATTATATGCTATAAAAATGGCAGATATTGATCGTAAAATGGTAGATACAAGTTTTGTATTGCCTTTTAAAAAAATTGACATTACTAATTTAGAAGTAATGCGAAATAAAATGGATGTGCTGGGCGACGAATATGAAGGATTAGAAGCCATCGTAATAGAAGATGATATAGTATATTTAACAGTAGAAACTACTACGCCTTCTAATAATTGTTATCTAATAAAAGGTATTTTGAAAGATAGTACAGTGGAGCTAGATATAAAATTTTTGTCTCCGTTACCAAAACCAATAGATAAAAACAACAACCATATTTATAATGCAGGTTTTGAAGCCATGGCAATGGTAGATAAAACCGTTCTCCATTTTTTTGAATATAATTGGTTTCCTGAAAAAAACTTGGTAGTTGCTGTTACACCTACTTCGCTCACTAGTGTAATGTACCAATTGCCAACTATCGAAAAAATACCATTTCGCATTACAGATGTTACAAAAACGAGCAAAAACACTTTTACCGCTATAAATTATTTTTTCAAAGGCGATGGAGAAGATACCGTATATCGTGTAAGTAAAAAAGACAAGGACAATGACAAGTTGATAAGAGATGGTTATGGCTACAAAAGCTATTGCCGGTTGGTAAAGCTAAAGTACAAAAATTATAAATTTACTTGGGAACCGCTTTGGGAGTTTCCGGTAGAGTATATGAGTTATAATTGGGAGGCCATTGCAGCATATAAAGAAGGATATTTTATTTTGAACGATAAATATACAACTGCAAGGCCCTACAGTTCGGTACTTTTATATGCAAAGCCATTGTGATTTCTATAAAAGTTCATATTAGAAATCAGATAGATAATATATAGGTATCTAATCGCATAATCCACTAGATCTTACGCATTTCTGTTAAAAAACTCTTTTGATATAGAATACCACCAAGTCCTTTTACTTTTAATGTTTAAACAACAACTTTGTTAAATTTATAATAACACAAGTGCTTTTGCCAATACTTGTTTAATTTTGTAATTGTAATGATAACATTGGGAAACGACATATTAACCACCGCACAAAAACAACCCATTTTGTATAATGAGTTGGAAGTACTGCATGAAGTGGAACGTAGTGTGCCTGGTTCTATTACTTACTCTATAAAAAGGTACCGCAAATTATCACAATGGTCTATTGATGATACAGGTATTTTAGAATATCAATATGTAAAGAATGATGCTTCCGAAAACATGTTGAACTTAAAGTTTTGTGTAAGTGGTAATGTGTATTGCAAACAAAAACAAACTGAGTGTGACTCTTGCAAATTGAGTGGCACATTTAATTGCTCTGACAAAGTAGATAGCATAGACGTATTAAGCTTTAGTTTTTCTCCATCATACTTACAGCAATTTGCCAAAGCAAATAAAAATACCCAAACACTTTCTGAAGATGTAATTGCTTTTAAACATACCAGTTCATTTGCCAAAATATTACCACTTTGTAGTAAAACAAGAATGGTAATAGAGGCATTACTTAATCATACGTTTACGGATAGCTCTGCCAATATTTTTGTAAATGCACAAATGCAAATGCTATTATTGTATAGCATGGATTGTATGCTTGGTGAAAAAGAAGAAACAACTTTTGCTTGTAAGTTTTTAGAAAATGCAGAAGACAGAGAAAAGATAATTAATGCAAGAAAAATATTATTACAACATATTGGCGAACCCATTACCATAAAGGCACTCAGCAGAAAAGTAGCTATAAACGAATGCTATCTTAAAAAAGGCTTTAAAGAAATATTTGGCACTACTATTTTCGATTTTTACCAAAGTCAGCGTATGGAGCATGCCAAATATTTATTGTACGAAAAAGGACTGAGTGTAACTGAAGTGTCTCATCTTTTAGGATATTCTTCTATATCGCATTTTAGTACTGCATTTAAAAAACAAACAGGTATTAAGCCTTGTGAATTATTGTTGAGATAGCTTAACTTTCTATCCATTTCTCTAATATTTTTTCATCTGCACTTATCTTTCCTACAATCCTATATTTACTGTTTTTCAATATTGTACTAGTGGCTGCTTTTTCTTTTTGTACATCTCCAGTACCAATAAATGTAGCATGTATAAACCAAATATTTAGCCCATCATTAAAAATAAATCCTGTATGGTTATCTAGCCCAATAACATACAAACCAAAACCATTTAGTTTTAAATATGCCATAAAATTATCCATGTCAATATTGCTAAAGCGCTTTACATATTTATCTTGTACCAGTGTAGTCACCAATAGTTCAGATGCACATTGCGCTAATTTTACCCTAGCTATTGGTAAGCCAGCATCTCTTAAAACAGTTGTTACAAAATACCCACAAGCTATTTTGCCTTGCTGCGGCACTTCTGTTATACCATTAAAATCCCATTTTGTACCCAGCCAAGCAGGCGCAATGGTATTGGTTACTGCATTGGCAAAGCATTTTTCTTTTTCTGGCTTCGACAATCTAACCCAGTCTGGTTTATGTTGCCGCTTTATAATGGCAATAGCTTTTTTGCAGGAATCATAATTTGTAACCTTGCTTGGTGAGTTTATAGCAATGGTATGTTTGGTGGGCTTATTACTGTCTTTTTTATCTTTCGAATAGCATGAAGACAGTAAAAGGGCAAGGCAGAGAAATTTATTCATAAAAGTAAATATGCATCTAAGATGTACGTTTTTACTTTTTCCATAAATAGATATTAGAGCAAAATATAAACGGGAGCAAAAATGCCCCCGTTTTCCCTAATAAAACCCTAAAACCAGCTTCTTATGATAAATGTAATATTTGTCTTTTTTAGTTGTAATATAGTAGTTCCCAATACTATGCCAACGCCGAATTTTGTGAATAAGTTTTAAAAAATAACGCAATCACACTTGCACACAATAATGTATTACATATTTAATACAGTATCAAGGTGGAATATTTTATATGAACTTCCATTCGTTTTCAAGAAAAAAATATGCCATAAATAAACATAGAGTTGCCTCTACCAACCCCAACGGGGTTGACTTTACATAACCATGGGTGAAACCCATGGAGAAAAATAGTACCTTCGCCAACTAAAAAATAAACAAAAACCAGATGAGTGTGGGATACCAAACATACGGACAACTAAATCTTCCAAGTATAGGAGAAGAAATACTGCAAAAATGGGCTGCAACAGATGCTTTTAAAAAAAGTGTGGAATTGCGTGAAGGAAAAACACCCTTTGTATTTTATGAAGGGCCACCTAGCGCCAATGGCATGCCAGGAATTCACCATGTTATTAGCCGTACTTTAAAAGATTTGGTATGTCGTTATAAAACCATGCAAGGTTTTCAAGTAAAAAGAAAAGGTGGATGGGATACACATGGCCTGCCAATAGAATTGGGGGTAGAAAAAATGCTTGGCATAACCAAAGAAGATATTGGTACAAAAATATCAGTAGAAGATTATAATAAAAAGTGTCGTGAAGTGGTAATGCAGTTTAAAGACAAGTGGGATGACATTACCCAAAAAATGGGCTATTGGGTGGACCTTGAAAAACCGTATGTAACTTTTGAAAACAATTATATAGAAACGCTTTGGTGGTGTTTGAGTCAATTGTATAAAAAAGATTATCTGTACGAGAGCGTGAGCATACAACCTTACTCACCGGCTGCGGGTACAGGCTTGAGTAGCCATGAGCTTAACCAACCGGGTACGTATAAGGATGTGAAGGATACGAGTGCGACGGTAATGTTTAAAGTGGCAAGTGGGCAGTGGGAAGTGGGCAGTGGGCAAAGTGCAGCTCCTTTGGAGAAGGCGGGGGATGAGGTTTTTTTAATGGCATGGACAACAACTCCATGGACATTACCTTCCAACCTTGGTTTAACTGTAGGACCAAATATTGATTATGTATTGGTACAAACATTTAACCCCTATACTTATTTACCAAACAATATTATTCTTGCAAAAAACCTTGTAGGAAAATATTTGAAAGAAGAAGGAAAAGATGGAGATTTTACGGCATACAAAGAAGCAGATAAAATTATACCATGGAAAATAATTGCAGAATTTAAAGGAAGCGAATTAGAAGGAATACAGTACGAACAACTACTTCCAAGCGAAGCAAACACAATAGAAAAAATACAAGAAATAACACTTGGTGCACAACCATTCCGAGTAATATTGGGCGATTTTGTAACCACCGAAGATGGTACAGGTATCGTACATACTGCACCTGCATTTGGTGCAGATGACTACCGTGTAGGGAAGAAAAATAATTTAGGAATTTTAACCCTTGTAGATAGAGAAGGGAAATTTGTAGAAGGTTGTGGAGATTTTAGTGGGCGCTATGTAAAAAACTACAAAGATGAAAAAGACTATGTGGATGTAAACGTGGATATTTCTGTAAAACTAAAATACGAAAACCGTGCTTTTAAAGTAGAAAAATACGAGCACAGTTACCCGCATTGTTGGCGTACCGATAAACCCATTATTTATTATCCGCTTGATGCATGGTTTATAAAAACCACTGCAGCAAAAGATACCATGGTGGAGCTAAACAAAACCATTAATTGGAAACCAGCCAGTACAGGTACTGGACGTTTTGGAAATTGGTTGGAGAATATGGTGGATTGGAACCTTAGCCGTAGCCGCTTTTGGGGAACACCATTGCCAATTTGGAAAACAGAAGATGGAGAGGAAGAAATGTGCATTGGCAGTATAGCAGAATTGAATAATGAAATAAAAAAAGCTGCAGAAGTATTGGGTGGAGAAACCAACAAGCATTATTTGCATGAAGGCATATTGGATTTACACAAACCTTATGTAGATGATATTACGCTTGTATCTGAAAGTGGCAAGCCAATGAAGCGTGTGCCAGATTTGATAGACGTATGGTTTGACAGCGGCGCTATGCCATACGCACAGTGGGGTTTGCCTGATGCAAGTTGTAATGAATATGGTGAGCTAAGCACAGAGAATTTTTGGAAATACCATGCAAAAGATAAAAACTCTGAATTGTATAACCCTTTACCAACTGAAGAAGGAAAGGAAGGGGCTACAGCTTTCCCTGCAGATTTTATTGCTGAAGGTGTGGACCAAACCCGTGGTTGGTTTTATACATTGCATGCATTGGGAAGTTTATTGTTTGGAAGCGTAGCATACAAAACAGTAGTGAGTAATGGCTTGGTATTGGATAAGAATGGTAATAAAATGAGCAAGCGTTTGGGCAATGTGGTAGATCCATTTGGCACTATCAATTCGTACGGTGCGGATGCTACTCGATGGTATTTAATTACCAATGCCAGCCCTTGGGATAGTTTAAAATTTGATGAAGCCGGCATACAGGAAATACAACGCAAATTTTTTGGTACACTATATAATACCTATCAGTTTTTTGCATTGTATGCCAATGTGGACTCGTTTACGTTTAAAGAAAAATACATTCCCTTACTTGACCGACCAGAAATAGACCAATGGATTTTATCTTCATTAAACTCTTTAATAAAAGAAGTAACAGAAAATTTTGATACCTACGAACCTACACAAGCAGGTAGGGCTATTGAAGAATTTGTAGATAGTTTATTAAGTAATTGGTATGTCCGCTTATGTCGTCGCCGTTTTTGGAAAGGCGAATATGAACATGATAAAATAGCAGCTTACCAAACCTTGTATGAGTGCTTGGAAACCATCAGCCGATTAATAGCGCCTATAGCGCCCTTTTTTGCAGATTGGTTGTACAGCAACTTAAATAATATTACAGGTAGAATGGAAGACGCCTCGGTGCATCATAGTTTGTACCCTGTTTCTGAGGCTTCCGTTATAAATGCTGCCTTAGAAAAAAGAATGCAGTTGGCGCAAGATGCATCATCTTTGGTATTATCGCTTCGCAAAAAAGTGAACATAAAAGTACGCCAACCGCTACAAAAAATATTTATACCAGCGCAGGATGCCGAAATGATTACCAATATAAAGTTGATAGAAGACATTATTAAAACCGAAACCAATATCAAAGAAATAGAAATATTGGCGGCTGATAATGATTTTATTCGCAAAAAAGCAAAAGCCAATTTTAAAACGTTGGGCAAACGGTTGGGCGCAAAAATGAAGTGGGCAGCTACGGAAATAGAAAAAATGGATGATGCTACCATAGTAAAAGTACAAGAAGGAAATTATATACTAAAAGATCATACAATAGCGAAGGATGAAGAACAAATAATATTAAATACTGAAGATATTGAAGTGATAACCGATGAAATACCTGGTTATGAAATTGCAATAAAAGGCCCATTAACGGTAGCGTTAGATATTAGTATTACAGAAGTGCTACAAAAAGAAGGAAATGCTCGTGAATTTATAAATAAAGTACAAACAATAAGAAAAGACAGCGGATTTGAGTTAACTGATCGTATTTTAGTGCAAGTAGTAGAAAATGAAGCTTTACAAGCATCAATAATGGAATATAAATCGTACATTTGCGCCGAAATATTAGCGGATTCTATTGACTTTTTACCACAAATAGTTGATGGAATACAAGTTGAGGTAAATGAATCTACATTAACAATGAATGTTTTAAAAAAGTAAAGCATAGTTATTATGGCGACTAAAAAACCAGCTGCTAAAGAAGCAGCAAAAAAACCGGCACCTAAAAAAACTGCACCAGTAGCTAAGAAAGTTGCGCCTGCTAAAAAAGTAGTAGCCGCAAAAAAAGTAGCGGCTGCTAAAAAATCGGCAAGCAAACCGGCAGCAAAAGCAGCGGCTAAAAAGCCAGTGGCAAAAGTAGCTCCTAAAAAAGTAACCAAACCAGCAGCAAAGCCTGTAGCTAAGGCACCAGCGAAACAAATTAAAAAAGTGGCAGCAAAACCTGTAGCTAAAAAAGTAGTTGCCTCAAAAACTCAAACAAAACCATTGACAAAAAAGATAGAAACTAAAAAGGTAGTTGCAAAAGCAGCACCAGCAAAAGTAGAAGTAAAGCCTGACCATCAAAAAGCATTGGCAAAAGCAGTAGCTGCAAAAAAAGCGGAAGATAAAGCAAAAGCTGTAAAAGCAGCTCCTGCTAAGCCTGAAGTAAAGAAGCCGTTAGTTATGCCAAAAATAAATACTAAGACATCTCGTAAGTACGAGCCAGATTTTACAAAATCGGTTTTGGATAAAGCACCAGTTGATCCTGGAGCATCTATTGTAATGTATAGCGATTCTGATTTGATGGAGTTTAAAGAATTAATACAACGCAAATTGGGGTCTGCAAAAAAAGAGTTGTCTTACTTACAAGGTTTAATTACCCGTAAAGATGATATGGGTGGCGATGAAGGTGATGGAAGATATATGACCATGGAAGATGGCAGCTTAAGTATGGAAAGAGAACAACTCAGTCAAATGGCAAGCCGCCAAATTATTTTTGTAGATCATCTTGAAAAAGCATTGATGCGCATAGAAAATAAAACCTACGGAGTGTGCCGCATTACAGGTAAATTAATAGACAAAGCAAGATTACGTGCTGTACCACATGCTACATTGAGCATAGAAGCAAAAATGGGTGGTGGAAAATAAATAGAATAAAATATTTGGAAAAGGAGAATGCGAAAGTGTTCTCCTTTTTATTTGCGTCTTATTATAAAAACGGCTGGCAAAGCTCGCTGCCCAGTTTTGTCACTAGGGGTAATGGTTTCTTTGCCATTTACGAGCATACAACTACTACCGCCGCCATCTAAATTTAAGGCTTCCATACAGCCAAGTTGTTGTAAGATGGTAGCTGCTTGTAACAAATTGGCACCTTCAGCTTTTGCAAGAAAACGACCTTGTATAACGAGTATAATCAGCTTGCCATTGGCTGTATAGCCCATAGCAGTGCGTGGGTGTTTATCGTATTTGCCTTTTCCTGCAAATAGTAACTCCTCATCGTTTGTAATAAGTATGTTGCCATCTTGTAGCAGCACTGGTCCTCCACCTATGGCAGTTTCTACATTCCATATTTTAAATTTTCGATTAAGCTTTCGCTTACTTCTTTTTAATTTGTTTTGGGAAATACCATTCTCATTTATTGGGTTTATTGGCAGTTGGCTCGCAGCTAAGTGTAATGCTGTATCGCTTTGTATCCATGCCACATCTGCTTTTTTATTTGCATAAATACCGAGTGCACTCCTATACATTTTTACTTGTGCTATAGAATCTTTGCCTCTCCCTTTTGTACTGCTTACATTATACGATAACGGAATACCATTTTTTATAACCGTATTTAAATTTTGATTTGTTTTAAAAGAAAAAAAAGTATAAGGGTTAAAAGGAAAGGTACATAATAATAAAAAGCCCTTTTATCATAAAAAGCCCTACCAATAAAGGTTACAGCAAAAATAAGCAGATACCAGTTTAAAACGAATCGTTAAAACTACTACCATTCACTACCATTTGAGTACCATTACAAAAGAGAAACCGAGGAGATAACTACAATGTATTACCATTAAACGGTAAAAAACCCTGCTTAAATACCATTTACAAAGCCTTTAAATGCCCTATATGTAGCCATTTACGGGATATGCATGCCTTTACCCTACTGCCAAACGTTTGCTTGTAATTTGAGCATCTTTGCCCATCTCTTGTATAAGCGCATTGAGGGTAGCGTTGGTATCTTTTAAAGCCTTTATGGTATCGTTTAAAGCCGCTATAGTAGCGGCTTTATCTGCTAAACGCTCATTCATAAATGCAGCACTTACTAGCTCAGTGTTTGTAGGGGTATTTTGAGTAGTATTATATAGCTCTTGTGGCTCATTTACCATTGAATTGCCACCCACATTGCCACCATAATTGCCACCTTTTTCATACATTTTGTGAACTCTTACATTCTTATGATTGCCACCTTTTTCGACTCTTGAGAAAACCAAATTATCTAGCGTTATATCAAAATATTTGGATATTTTAATAAAATCTTCAAATTTTGGAAAACTTTTTTCCTTCTCATAATTATTCCAAGTTGTTTGAGTAAATCCAATACAGTCGTACATTTCAACCTGTTTCAAATCTTTACTTTCTCTAAGTGTTTTTAGGTTTTCACCAAAATAAATGCTTTCCATAATAAAAATTATTTGGTAGTATCAAATTATTTATTTTATCTTTGTTCTATACTAAGGAACAAAAACAACAGCATAAAAATAACAGATATATGGCAGAAAGTGCAAACAATATTGAAGTAGGAGTCGAAAAAGGAGGTGAACGAAAGGCAAAATGCACACCCAATGTCGCAGGTGGCAATTTAAAAGATGCAATAGAAAAAGACTTACAACATGCAAATAGAATAAAAAATACGGCTGAAATAATGGGAGTTACACAAAGGTATGTTAGGTATGTAGTAGGTGGTGAAAGAAACAACGACCAAATATTTACTTGCTATATGGAACTACTAGAAGGCGAAACCAAACTAATAAAATCAGTAAAGGACTTAGTGCCATTTGATATTTAACCAACTAATAAAACCAAAAAAAATGACTGTAAAACAATTTGCCATAGTGTGTATGCCTTCTGAAGGTACAGATGTAGATAGCACAAGCATAAACAATAAAAATCTATTCAACGATTATGATGCAGCCTTTCATTCATTGTTTGAAGGTGTACAAAATCCTATGAAAAAGCCTAAAGGAGAGCCGCCAATAAGCATAATGGTAGGCGATTGGGTGAAAGAATTGTGGGTAATAACGAAGGACAAACAGCTAACAGTGCGTGAAAACGCATAGATAACGCTCATAAAATGCACAAAAAACGGAAGATAGAAAACAACTAAATGCCCTATTAACGGCACTTACAGCCAAAAAGAACTAAAAAAAGGGAGTAAAAAAATATTTTGTTTGATTATCCCCCCAATAAAAGCCACTTGTACAAGGTGTGAGGGTTACACATATTAAGCTGAAATGCTTAATTGGCTTTTTTAACTTTTAATATTTAAAACGAATGGTACAACTAATTGATAATAGAGCATACTTACCAAAATCCCTAGTGGTAGGCTTAG
>JAYSWO010000566.1:0-17305 GCA_043717975.1 Ferruginibacter sp.
TTAGGTATTGAAATATATAGCAGAGAAGTAGCAAAGCAAAAAGTAGATTATATTCATTTTAACCCAGTAAGTGGAAAATGGTTATTAGCAAAAGATGATATGGGATATCATTTTTCATCGTCAAGATTTTATGAAAATGGAGTAGATGAATTTGGATTTTTGAATAACATTTATACATTGTTTGATGGAGATTGAAGCGAATGGTTCGTGGGACACGAACCAAGGCGGAGATGGAGATTGAAGTGAATGGTTCGTGACACGAACCAAGGCGGAGATTTTATGAAAATGGAGTAGATGAATTTGGATTTTTGAACAACATCTTTACATTGTTTGATGGAGATTGAAGCGAATGGTTCGTGGGACACGAACCAAGGCGGAGAATAGACAGGTTCATATCTAATACAAGATATTAAGGTGAAATCTGCGCAAATTAAATCTTCCTATAAAAAATTACTCGTGTAAAGAGTTAATATTTCCATAACGTTTTGTTAACGTCAATAAGGTAATAATAAATTTCCTTTGCAAAAATTGACACAAAATGAAAAGACTATGCTGCCTAACTATACTTATTGCAATATCACAGATTGTATTTGCACAAAATGGAAAAATTACAGGAAAGGTAATTAGTTCTAGCTCGGGGCAACCTTTATCTGGAGCAAGTGTTACACTCGTAGAAAAAACAAAAACTAGGGCAGCAGACCAAAATGGCGTTTTTAGTTTTAGCAAATTAGAAGCAGGTACTTACTCAATAAAGTGTAGTTATGCAGGCTATGATGCAAAAATTATTGAAGAAGTAGTTGTAAAGGATAATGATAATACGGATATTAGTATTTCTTTGGACGTAAAGGCGTCTGACGCAGTAATAGTAACTGCGCCAAAAAGGCTAAAAGCTGCGGGAGCAACAGTAGAATCATTGCTAATAGCTCAAAAAAATAGTGCTAGTGTAAGTGATGGTGTAACAGCAGAAACGATAAAAAAAACACCAGATAGAAGCAGCAGCGATGTTATAAAAAGAGTAAGTGGTGCAAGCATACAAGATGATAAGTTTGCTATTATTCGAGGGTTGAACGATAGATACAATGCAGCATTTATAAATGGTGCGCCATTGCCAAGTACCGAGAGCGATAGAAAAGCATTTTCATTTGATATTTTCCCTTCTGCAATTTTGGAGAACCTTATAATTTATAAAACTGCCACACCAGATAAGACAGGGGAGTTTGGCGGCGGTATTATTGAAATTACTACAAAATCTACTTCCTCAAAACCCATTGGTGTTTTAACTATTGGACAAGGTTATAATTCGCTAATAACAGGCAAGAATAGGCTGTATTCTGAGATGAATGGTGCAACTGATTGGCTAGGTTTAGATGATGGTACTCGAGCCTTGCCAGATGGAATACCTGCTGATAAGAATGGCTTTCAACAAAATTTGACGTCTGACGAAAGGTTACGATTAGCAAAAAGTTTCGATAAATATAAATGGGGTGTAAAATCTGCTAGCACAAGGCCCAACTTCAATTTCCAGCTTGCTAAAAGTTTTAATATACTACGTAAAAAAGAGGAATTTATATCCTCACTTTTTTCAATAACGTACAACAGAGGTTTTACTTTTGTAACAGGCGAAAGAAATAGTTATGAAGATCCAGGTTTTATAATCAGTGGGCCTATTGCTCAAATTAGAAAATATACTGATTCTATATATAATGATGAAGTAATATGGGCCGTACTTGGCAATATTGGGTTAAAAATAAACAATAGGAATAATATTAGCTGGAAAAATAATCTGAGTGTAAACACCGATAATAAATTGGTGAGAAGGGTAGGTAACTTTGATTTAACTGCTGCGCCAGATGACATTCAAACAGAAACGCTAAAGCAGTTTACCTCCGATAAAATATATACAAGCCAGCTTATTGGTGACCACCAAATAGGAAAACTAAAAACAAAAGTAAATTGGCTAGCTGCTTACAGCAAGGTTAATAGAGAAATTCCAATTCAATTACTTTCTATTGCAGAATTTTTATCGACTGCTGGTTCTGCATCTAATGGGGCAAGCGGTGGTATGATATCTACGAACTCTCAAGAAAATATAAAAAATGCTAAAATAGATATTACCCAACCTTATACGTTTATGAAAAATACCCAAAATTTTGTAAAAATTGGGGCAGGTTATCAACGTAGAGAAAGGGATTTTACTAGCAGGGGCTTAAATTTCGTACCGTATGAAGGCTCTACCTATCAGGCAGACTACGACTTAAATAAATTACCCGATGATCAAAAATTTTTAGGGCAATATTTAGGGCTAATGGCTAACGGTAAAGCTGGTTTATCTGTACAGGATGGTTCAATACCAAATTCTGAGTACGTAGCATCATCGATTACTAGCCATGCGTATATAATGAACGACCAGCGTTTTTTTAAAAAAATAAGAGCAATATACGGAGTGCGTATGGAAAGCTTTAATCAAAAGCTAGTGGCAGCACAAAGAGGATTAGGCGCAATAAATTTGAATTATACAAAACTAGATTTTTTACCTTCGGCAAACTTGGTGTACTCTCTTACACCAAAAACAAACCTTAGGGCATCATATAGCGAAACTTTGAATAGACCTGAGTTTAGGGAGTTAGCTTCTTTTAGCTTTTATGAGTATATAACAGGGTTAACATTTTCAGGAGATTCTACCAGCACAAGAGCAAAGATAAATAACTATGATTTTAGGTACGAATTTTATCCTGGTAAATCACAATTGCTTTCTATATCCGCTTTTTATAAAAAATTTACCAACCCTATTGAACTGATTAACTCGCCTCTTTTTCCTAACGAGGTTCAATATATTAATCAACCGAAAGCCACAGTTTATGGTGTAGAAGCAGAGTTTAGGGTACTATTATCTACCCTATTTGGTAATAAAAACGAAAATGGGTTGTTGAGCAAATTTACACTTGCAGGCAATGGGGCATTTATGAAATCGGAAGTCCCTTTGGGTACAGCACCTGATAGTACGGTGCTTACTCGCCCGTTACAAGGTCAATCCCCTTATATCATAAATGCATCGCTAGGGTATAGTAATGAAAAAATAGGTCTATCATCTACCATATCCCTTAATAGAATTGGGGAAAAACTAGTAATTGGCGGTAGTATTAATAAAGCAGATATTTACGATAAAGAAAGAACGGTTATAGATTTTCAACTAGCCAAAACTTTTTATAATAATAAAGTAGAATTAAAATTTAATATAAGAGATTTATTGGCTCAAAATATAACCACTTATTTTGATTTTGATAGAAGCAAATCTTTTACAGAACAAGACAGAATTTTTTCTTCAAATATTTCGCCACGAGCAATTAGTTTTACAGGCACATTCAAATTTTAATGTAAGAAGCTACTCTTGTAAATGAGTAAAAAAGTAAAATAAAAAAGGTGTTAAACAATTTTCATTTGTTTAACACCTTTTTTATTTTAAGATCTCCCATTTGTTTAATTTTTTAATCTTTTCTAATCTTAGAAAGCAATTTCTTTTTTTACTATTTATTTAAAAATGCAAGAAAAAGTGTTAACAATTTCTTCATCTATAAAACACAATTTCATTGCATTTTGGTAATGGTAAAAATCCAATAAATTTTAACATAAAATATACTTTTACGTCCTGATATTTTAATATTAAAATCCTCCAATATCAATAGAAAAGCACCTGTATTTACAGGTATTTTGTAAATAATACTTTTATTTTTAATTATTGATTACTATGCTTTACATATGTACAACAATACAACAACCACTTCAAGTTTATTGTTTAATGCCAATAATTCTGCCCAACAACTATAATACACAAAACATACATTTTTTCAAATTATTAACCTCAAAAATTATCGCCAATGAAATGAAGTAAAGCAACATTATTTAATCAATTAAACAAAAAACAATCATCAGTCTTTTACAAAAAAATATTAAAATGAAAAAGAAAATCTTATCAATTTTACCATTGCTATTATTTACAGCAATAATAGTTAATGCTCAGTCACCAGAAGCCACCACATATCGTGGAGCATTTGCCCCTTCACCTACTCCAATGTGGACAGAAAACTGGGTCAACTGGAATCCCCAAAGTACACCTTATGGAACTGGATTACCCGTAGCTACTAAATCGGGCGTTTTAGGAAACTTTGCTACACCCTCTACTATCAATTGGGTAAAGGATAGTGTTTATTTATTAACAGGGCCTGTGTATCTAGATAGTTTATGTACACTTGTTATTCAATCAGGTACAATAATTAAGGGTGACGCTACTTTCGTTATTAGTTCTTTAATTATACAAAGAGGTGCTACATTGATTGCCAATGGTACTCCTTGTGAACCGATAGTATTCACTTCTAGTAAGGCTGCTGGTTTAAGAGTTAGAGGAGATTGGGGTGGAATTACCATATTAGGAAGAGGGCTTACAAACCAAGGAACCAATGTAAATATAGAAGGTATTGGTGCTACTGAACCACGTGCACGTTTTGGCGGTACTAACAATGCTGATAATTCAGGTTCATTAAAGTATGTACGTATTGAGTATGCGGGTTATGCATTAACACCTGGCAATGAATTAAATTCATTAACACTTGGTGGTGTAGGTAACGGTACTACTATTGATTATGTACAAACTTCTTTTGGTAATGATGATGCATTTGAGTGGTTTGGTGGTGCAGTAAATTGTAAGCATTTAGTTGCTTACAGAAATTTAGATGATGATTTTGATACTGACTTTGGTTATAGTGGGTTGGTTCAATTTGGTTTGGCTATAAAAGACCCTACTGTATCTGATGTTACAGCTGTATCTACCTCAGAAGGTTTTGAGTCAGATAATAACAATAATAACTCTCCTGTTTTTGGTGGTACGCCAATAACAAGCGCAAGTTTTTATAACATTACACAAATAGGTGCTTACAGATGTGGTAATAATACTGGTGGTATTACAAATCCAACAGCAACAGGTAATGGACATAGAAGAGGAGCACGTATAAGAAGAAATTCTCAGCTGAAAATATTAAACAGTATTTTCATGAATAACTATAGAGGTTTATTTATAGATGGAGTTGCTTCTGAAGGAAATGCAACTGCTAATACATTACAATTTATAAATAATATTATTGCAATGGATTATACTTTTAACTCTACAGTAACTGGTGCTCTTGGTTTAGCTGCAGCAGGAGAAACTACATTCACAAATACTTATTTAGCCAATGCCGGAAATAGGAATACAATTATTAGTACACCTTGCGATGTATTGGTAAATGCTTGGGATTTCTTAAATCCTGATTATCGTCCAAATGGAGCAGGTTCTGGAGCTGCATCTTCTGGTAGTGATTTAGCACCTGGTATTCAAATACAAACAGGTTTATTTGTAGCTAATCAAACTGCAGAAGTTGTAGTAGATTTATTTGAAAATGCTGTTGGTAATTCAAACGGTACGATTACTGTCACTATACCAATCCCTTCAGGATGGATTATAGCTTTATTAGGAGGGCCAGCTCTTACAGGAACACCAACATTGGGAACGCTTAATGGTACTTCTGCAGGTAATGGTGGATCAGCTTTCGATAACACAAAATGGAGATTTAGCATAGTATCAGGAAATCTAATAGCTACTTCTATTGATGGCTTTAGTATATCATCAGGTAATTCAGCTTCTATAGGTCTTACTGCAAGAAGAAATGCAGCTACACCTGGTGGAACAAACCAAAGTTTATCTGTTAATGTTAGTGGAGGATCAGATATTGATGGTACCAATAATGGTTCACTTACTGGTTTAAGTGCTAACTAATAAAATTAAACAAAACATAAATCAATTAAATCATTTATAAATACACAATAATGAAAATTATAAAATTATTAATGCTTTTTTGTATAGGTGCTTTTTTTGTAGCATCTAATGCAATGGGGCAAGCTAATCCAACAATCGGTGTTATAGGTTTGGGTACTACCAACCCACTAAATGCTGGAGAGGTAGCCGTAGGTGCTACACTAGACCTTCAAGTATCGATTGGAAATACAGGTACTGCAAATATTGTGGCTTCTAAATTAAGACCAGTAATTACCGTACCTGCAATAGTTACACTTTTGCCAGATGCGCAACAAACAGGCTTACCTGCAGGATGGATAATAGTAGCTGGTTCTAATACAGGATCCCAAATTCGTATTTGTAACGGTAGTGATGTTATTCCTGGAAGTGCTAACCGTACAATCATACTTAAAGTACAAGGTGTAACCATTGGTGGTCCATCTACCTTTTCAGGTCAACTGAATTTTGGTGGTGCAACTTGTACCGCAGCTGGTGCTGCTCCTGCTGGTAACGTAACGGCAGATGATAATGCTACTTCTTCTGTAACAGTAGTTGCAGCAGGAGCTTGTTCTATCACAGCTTCTGCAACAGCAGGTACTATTGCTTGTAATGGCGGTACTACTACTCTTACAGCTGCAAGCGCAGGTGGAGTTGGTACTGTTGAATACAGCATCGGTGGTGCATTTCAAACAAGTACTGCGTTTACAGTACCAGCAGGTACTTATACAGTGGTTGCAAGAGAGGTAGCTACACCAGCGTGTTCTGCTACAGCTACTGCTGTTGTTATTGGTCAACCTACTCTTCTTACAGCTACAGCTTCTGCTACTCCAATTAGTGCAGTAGGTAGTACAAACGGAACTGCAACTGCAGTTGCTACAGGCGGTACAGCACCATACACTTATGCATGGGCTCCAGGTGGTCAAACTACTGCTACAGCTACAGCTTTAGGTGCAGGTTCTTACACAGTTACTGTTACTGATGCCAATGGATGTACAGCTTCAGCTTCTGCTACAGTTGCGGTTGCGGTATGTAACATTGCAGTATCTGCTACAGCAGGTACTATACTTTGTAATGCTGGTACAACTACACTTACAGCAGTTGCAACAGGTGCAACGGGTGCGGTTCAATACAGCCTTAATGGTGGTGCATTCCAAACTGCTGCTACCTTTACAGTACCAGCGGGTTCTTATGCAGTTACAGTTAGAGAAGTAAGCAATACTCTTTGTTCTGCTACTTCTACATCGGTTGTAGTTGGTCAACCTACTGCTTTAGTAGCAGCAGCGGCTACTACTGCTATCTTATGTAATGGTGGTAACTCTACAGTTACAGTAACTGCTACAGGTGGTACAGCTCCTTACACTGGTACTGGTACATTTACTCGTACAGCAGGTGCATATACATTTACAGTTACAGACGCTAATGGTTGTACAAATACCGTAACAGGTACAATTGCTCAACCATCTCTTGTAGTAGCAGCGGCTACTTTTGTTCCAATAACTGTATTTGGTGGTACTACTACTGTAAACGTAACAGCTACAGGTGGTACAGCTCCTTACACTGGTACTGGTGCGTTTGTACGTGCTGATGGTACATTCTCATTTACGGTTACTGATGCTAATGGTTGTACAGGTACTACATCTGTTACTATCAATCCATTCTCTACTCCAGTAACAGCTGACCCTGCGGTAACACAAATGAACTTTACAACTTTGGCTAACGTAGGTCAAAGTGCAAACTCATTATTGTTTACACAAAATTATAAGTTAAGAATTCCTTTCTATAACTTAAGTCAAACGGATGCTGTACCAAACGGAACAATTAGCCTTAGAATAAATCTTGGTTCAAAGCTTAGCTTAGCACCAGGTTTCAACTTAGCTACAGCGCCATTAAGTGCTTTCTTCACATTTACTTCTGCTACAGTAGCTGACAGTGTAATTATTACTGGTACTCAAATAGCAGCTATTCCAGAAGATTTCGCTTCTACATTGGTATTTGATGTAAGAGGTAGATTATCTTGTACTGCTAATGTTTCTACAAGAATTAATGTTGTGAATGTTGCAGCATTATTGATAGATGAAGATTTACAAAATAATGCAGTTACATTGCAATACACATTACCTGTAACAGTAACAACTACACAAGTAAACGTAACTTGTAATGGTGCAGCAAATGGTATTATTAATGTTACATCTAGCCCTGGTACTACAGTGGTTATTAGAAATTCTGCAAACGTAATTGTTACAAATACAGGTCTTGCACCAGGTGTTTATACAGTTACTGCAACTGCTACAGGTGATGCACCTTTGAGCAACACATGTACCAACAGTGCTACACTTGTAATAGTACAACCGGCAGTATTGGTATCGGCATCTTCTACTACTGTAAACAACGTTTGTAATGCAGGTACTGATGGTGTTATTACTGCTTCTTCTACAGGTGGTACAGCTCCTTATACTTATGTAATTGCTGGCCCTACAGTAAATACAACTGGTGCTACTTCTGGTATCTTCACAGGTCTTGCAGCAGGTTCTTACACTATTACATCTACAGATGCTAATGGTTGTACTGCTACTACTACATCGTCTGTAACTCAGCCTACAGGTACAGCTCCTAATATTTCTTTAGGTTCTGATATTACTTCAAGCTTCTTTGCTACTTCTGGTGTGTCTCAAACCATCGTGTATAACGTTGCTGAAATAGCTGGTAATCCAGCGGTTGGTGATACTATCAGAATAACAAGAGTTTCTGGTTTCACTATCAATTTAAATACTGCTATATTTAGTACTACTGTTGGTTCTACAACTTACACACTAGATAACTCAAGATGGAAAATTGATAACACAGATCCTGCATTTGTTTCAATTATTTTGACTAATCCATTAGGAGCTGGTCCTGGTACTTTACTTTGTAACCAAAGAGTAAATGTAGCTGTTACTTTAACTCGTAACACTACAGACATATCTACATTTACATTGAGTGCAAGGTTGAGAAGAGCAAATGGAGAATTGATATTGAACAATAACTTGAATTCAATTATCATGACTGCCGAATAAGTTAAGTGATATAAACGGAGGAGAAATTTTCTCCTCCGTTATTTAAAATATTTTAAAAAACATTTTTATGAAAGTAAATTTCAAAAAAAGTGCACACTTAAGCTTAAAAGGTTTGTTGTTTAGCGGTTTGCTAGCAGCTTCGTTAAGCAGTGTTGCACAACAAAGAGCAGTAACGCTCGACCCAAAATTGGGTTCTATAAAAGTTACTGATATGGCAGGGAATCAAATAAATGAAAATTTTATTCAACCTGGTCAATTGGTAAAATTGGTAATACCTGTAGCCAATACAGATCATAATGCAGCTATACCAAAAGGAAGTTGTAAAGTAAAAATAGGGCTAGGTTCAAAATTGCAGTTAGATCCATTGTTGGATTTATCTACCGTAAACTCTAGCAACTATTTTACGTGGTCAGCAGTAACTGCAGGTGGTCAGTCTCAACTTACAGGAGAATTGAACACAGCGTTGCCAGCTAGTTTTCAAGAAGTAGAAGTAGCTTTTAAAGTAGTAGGAAACCAAGTTGGTCACTCTACAATAACAGCAAACTTTTTAATTACAAATCACAATACGGTTACCATTTTATCTGATAACGACGGAGGCAACAATGCTTCGTTTTTAAAGTATGAAATTAGTAATGTAACAGCACCGGTGCCTGTTACAACTGTAGATGAATTGGTAAAAGCAGATTGTTCTTTAAAACTGAGCTTTAGCACAGATAAAGAAATTGATTTAAACAACTATCAAGTAGAAGCAAGTAGTAATGGAGTTGATTATGTAAAAATTTATCAAACCAATGCTGCAAGTTTAGCTTCATACAATGCTACTATTTCTATTCCTAAAGAATTACAATCGCCTGTTGTTTATGTAAGAGTAAAATCTACATTTAACAATGGTAGAGTTTCTTACAGCAGTGCAAAATCTGTATCAGGAATGTGCGAAGGTAAATGGGTAATAGATATGTATCCTAATCCTACAAGAGGAAATGAGAATGTAGTTATTAGAGCAGTGGAAGGTTCGTTTGACGGCAGATACTCACTTACATTGGTTGATATGGCCGGTAGAGTTGTTGACGTAAGACAAATGGAACTTAACAATGTTGTTAATTTCAAATATAAAATTGGCAATTGGGCTGCAGGTAAGTACTCTCTAAAAGTGGTTAGCACTAATGGAGCACAAGCTACCATGCTGTCTTTTGAGAAATTTTAGTAAGTAAAAACAATCAACCTTGGGGGGAAATGATTGTAAACATGCATGAATTTTCATGCATGTTTTTTTTCACCCAAACGTTATTATTAAATCTTCTTTTTTAGGTACGGGTGTAAGATTTACAAATATGCTGTAAAACATTTTGTTGAATATTATTATTATATTTTTCAAATAATAATTTCAATATACTCATTTAACGTGCAAATTAAATAGTATTGCCGCCTGAATGCTCAAAGTAAATAGTAAACAAGATTTAATAACATTTAGGTAATGATTATATAATACTATAAACACAATTTATTTTAAGTGGAACGATAATTTTGCTCTTACAGAAATGAAATTGTGCAGGTGAGTACTTTTTTCTGTTTATTTTTTTCAAAATACACTTTAGTTAATATAATATCATTTTCAAATGAAAATATTCAAGCATATCTTTTTTACAATACTAGTAATACATACATCTAGCATTGCTATTTCACAAAACATAATGATTAACGTACTTACCCAGAACACAGGGATTGTAAAAAAAAATGAGGTTATATATTTTGAAGTTACTATATCAAATACTAGCTCCATTAAAACGGTTCCTATGTATAAGCTTAAGCCGCAAATAAGTTTTCCTATTGCTCTTGTTAGTATCCCAAAAACGGGTCATGTATTACCCAAGGGTTGGACACTTACTTCCAATAGCACAGGGATAGTTTGGCTTTCTAATGGTACAGATATTATACCTGAAAATGGTAGCCGTACAATTCTTATTGCTATGAAGGGAAAAGAAATTGGAGGACCTTCAACTATCTCTGGAAACCTAACATTTTCAAATGGTATTGCTCCCGGTTCTGCAGTGGGTAGCCCAACTATAGGTGATAGCATAGCAGATAATGCATCAACATCTTCTATAAAAGTTCAATAAAAAAGACACGGATATAAATTCTATAAATTCTTTTTACTATATCAAAATAATGAAACTATTCAAATCAATTATACTTCTTATAGCTTGCAATTATATCGTTTTTACAACATTTGCACAAGCGAATCCATTTATAAATGTTTTACCTGCAAATTCTGGTTTGGTATCTTTAGGAGCTACACTTGATCTCCAAATAACAGTTGGTAATACTGGCATAGCTAACATAGCGGCTTCAAAATTGAGACCAGTAATTAGTGTTCCATCAATAGTAAATTTTCTACCCGATGCCGAACAAACAGGGTTACCTACAGGATGGATAATTGTACCTAGTTCTAATACAGGATCGCAAATTCGCATTTGCAATGGTAGCGATGTTATTCCAGGAAGCACATCACGTACAATCATACTTAAAGTTCGAGGCTTAACCATTGGCGGTCCACTAACATTTTCTGGGCAAATGAATTTTGGTGGTGCCAATTGTACTGTAGCTGGTGCACCACCCTCTGGTAATGTTACTGCCGATGATAATGCTACCTCATCGATACAAGTTGTAGCGGGCTGTAATTTGGGTGTGACAGCCACAGCAGGAACAATATTGTGTAGTGGAGGTACAACGACTATAACTGCTGCAACTACAAATGCGACAGGTGCAGTTGAATACAGCATTCTAAGAAATACAGGGCCATCGGTTTTTCAAAATAGTAACATATTTAATAATGAAACGGCGGGAACATATACAGTAACTGTTAGAGAAGTTGCTAATCCGCTAACTTGTGTTGCTATAACTTCATCAATAATAATTATTGAACCGCCAGCTCTACAAAGCCCAGTATTAAGTATTACACAGCCTACATGTTCAGTAGCTACTGGCACATTAACTATAACTTCTTCTACAACAGGACTAACTTTTAGTGTAGATGGAGGTATTTATGATAGTTATACAGCTGCCATTTCACTTACTACGGGTACACACACAATACAAGCAAAAAATGGCAATGACTGTCTTTCGCCAGTAACTTCTATAACAATAAATCCGCAGCCAGCTACTCCATCGATACCTCTAATAGGTACAATAACACAACCTAATTGTGCCGTATCAACAGGTGCTGTTGTTTTAAGTGGATTGCCTTCAGGAGATTGGACAATTAACCCTGGTAACATCGCAGGAAACACAGTTAGTACCACACTAAATAACTTGCCAGCTGGCACATACAATTACACTGTAACGAATGATGTTGGATGCAGCTCCATGCCATCTGCCACTGTAACCATAAATGCAGTATTGGGAGCTCCTACAGCTCCCTCTGTTACTGTGATACAGCCGACCTGTACCGTTTCTACTGGTTCAATAATTGTCACTTCGCCTACAGCGGGGTTAACTTTTAGTTTAGATAATGGAATATATGTATCATATCCTTTGGGAGGATTTATAAATATTAGTTCAGGTAATCACACACTTATTGTTCAAAATGTAAGCGGTTGTCTATCGCCTTTTACAAATATTACTATTAATCCTCAGCCCGCTTCACCAGCGGCAGCTGTGGTTAGTGTTTTACAACCAACGTGTACTGTTTCTACAGGCACTATAATTGTTTCGTCAGATACTACAGGTCTAACATTTAGTTTAGATGGAGGACTTTTTGAAAGTTATCCTGCTGCAGGATACACTTTGGTATCTACTGGTACTCATAATGTAAGAGTGCAAAATACTAGTGGTTGTATTCCTTCCATCACAAATAATATAATCGTTAACGTTCAACCAGCAACTCCATCCGCATCCGCATCTGCAAGCGAGATTACATGTTTTGGTAGCAGTAGTACTTTAACCGTTATTGGGTCAGGTGGTGTTTTGCCATATGAATACAGTTTAAATGGTAATGGAACAGCACAATCTATAAATACCTTTAATAACATTGTTGCAGGAACATATTTTGTAACTGTAAAAGATGCCAATGGTTGTACAGGCACAACAAGTAATGTAATTATTGGGCAGCCAACAGCAATTGCTGCATCTATTACAACAGGTTCTATTGCTTGTAGTGGTGGCACTACTACACTTACTGTTTTGGCCAGTGGTGGTTCTGGCGCATTAGAATATAGCTTAAACAATTCTCCTAATTTTCAAGCAAGCAATATTTTTAATAATGTAGCAGCAGGGTCTAATTCGGCTAGAGTAAGACCGATAGCAAACCCTGTTTGCATTACTACTACAACTACTACGATTTTAACTCAACCTGACAGTTTAAAAGCAACAGCGACAGCATTACCAATTAATCAATGTGGTGGAACATCAGAGGTAAAAGTAGTAGCATCTGGAGGTAAACTTCCTTATTCTGGTACTGGTAGTTTTACAAAAGGACCTGGTAAGTGGACTTTTTTAGTTACAGATGCAAATGGTTGTACTACTACTTCTCAAGTTACTATTTTGCCTCCTGGCTGTGTATATGTAAGAGTATTTCCTAATCCTGCACAAAATTATATAACAGTAAATCATTCTGAAGCATTGGCAGAATCTACTATACAGATATTTGGAATGAACGGAGCTTTAGTCTTGAGTAAAATTGTTCCTCAGAATTCATTTATTACAACTATTGATATCAGTAGGCTTGCGAGTGAAACTTATTTATTGGTCTATATAAGTGGAAATGAAAGAAAGGAAATGAAATTTATAAAAAGCAATATAAAATAAGTTCTTACTGTATTAGCCTAAAATATAATGGAGGCTAATATTTAAAAATATAACATCCCGTTTTATTTACAAAATGTTTCTATTACATATCTCAAACTTAATAACAAATCGACATGAAAAAAATTAAATCAATAACCTTGTTTCTAATGATTGCACTTATAACAACAAATGTATTTGGGCAAGCAAACCCAACTATTGGTGTTATCGGTTTAGGGACTACTAACCCCCTAAATGCAGGAGAAGTAGCAGTAGGTGCCACATTAGATCTTCAAATAACTATTGGTAATACTGGCACTGCCAATATTGTGGCTTCAAAATTAAGGCCTGTTATTACAATACCAGCTATAGCTACACTCTTGCCTGATGCGCAACAAACAGGGTTGCCTGCAGGATGGATAATTGTGTTAGGTTCTAACACAGGGTCACAAATTCGAATTTGTAATGGAAGCGATGTCATTTCTGGTAGTGCAAACCGTATTATAATACTTAAAGTACAAGGAGTAACAGTTGGGGGACCATTGACCTTTTCAGGTCAATTGAATTTTGGAGGTGCAACTTGTTCTGCAGCGGGGCCTGCTCCTACCGGTAATGTAACTGCTGATGACAATGGTACTTCTTCTATAACTGTCGTTACTGCTGTACTCCCCATAACCCTCGCAGATTTCAGCACTACCTTAAAAGATTGCCAACCAGTTTTACATTGGACAACAGCATCAGAAATAAATACAGATCGTTTTGAAATAGAAAGAAGTAATACGAGTGGTACTAATTGGAAGATAGTAGGTAATGTAGCGGCTAGTGGCTACAGCTCATCAAAAATAAATTACAACTTTACAGACAAAGATTTGAATGCATCTTCTGAGAAAGTATTGTATAGATTAAAGATGTTGGATAAAGATGGTAGTTTTAAATATTCAAAAATATTGCCTGTATTGGTAAATTGTAAAACAGCTACGGTATTGGTTTATCCTAACCCTGTACAAGATGGTAAATTATATGTAACCCTTGCTGGTACAGTTGGGTATGCAGAAGCAAATTTAATGTCAGTATCTGGCCAAGTAATATTAACGAAGAAGATGGTTAACGGTAGCAATGATATTAATGTTTCCAACATTGCTGATGGTATATACATGTTGCGCATTAAAGATGCCGATGGGTTTGATAAAAATATTAAAGTATCCGTAGGCCACTAAATAGATTGAAGTTCTTATCAAGTAAAAAGCCACCAAATTTTGGTGGCTTTTTGATGATGTGTATATTTTGTTGTTCCGATGTTGCCATAAATATTTGATTTTTTTATGAACTGCGATACTACCAATTATAAGTTTATTTAGTCCAATTGGCGAACATATTACTATGTCAGCCTAAGCTTGTCGAAGGCGGTTATTAATGATTCGTTCATACTTCGACAGGCTCAGTTTGACATAGTTTTTTGGACTAATTGTTAAATACAATTGGTATAATATACTTTTTTTAAACCTTAAAAAAATGTGGATTTCAGTAAGAAGTAAATGACTAGCAATAAAGTGCAGATGCTGAAGAATACAAATACCAATTATGAATTTTAAATAGTCTGATAATTTTAGAAGTTGTTCCTCCAATCCGTGTCATCCATGTTATAATTTTCACATCAATTACCTGTACACACGATAATATTTTTAGTAGGGGAGAAGCTAAAAAAACTTTTTATTCGCAGGATGTGAAAAGTACGCTGCGAGCTACGCATGTTTGCCTCACCTTGACAATATTTTTTTGGATTTTGTGTTATTTATAAATAGTATAAATGATAAAAGGAACTGAATTAATCAGCTCCTTTTATTATAATGACACTTTATTTATTTGCAAAGACTGCATAAAACGAAGTGGAATTTTAAAGAAATTATTACTTTATTTCTTGTTGTAAAACAGCCTTCTGAGTATTTTGCACTAGCGGTTTGGTTGATGTGGAAGAAACTTTAAGCATTTCCTTCTTTTTATTTTTTTGCATTATGATTAATCGTTTTACGGACTGCTTGTGTTCTTCAAACTGTTTTACAATCATAGTCATTTGTTCAAATGTCTCTCTATAGTTTTTGTAAATATCATACAGCTTTTCCTTGTGTTGAAAAATAGTTTCGTAATAAGGGCAATATTGATTGGCTAAGTTTTCTTCTTGTAGTTTGTTTAAATATTCTTCTACTGTTTTATAATGAGACCTTAAAATTCCTTGCATGGTTTAGTCAATAATTTGGTGGTACGTATTGTTTGGTATTTATTAGGTTGCTTTATTTGTAATTTTATTAGTTTTCTATATTACCCTTCGTAAGAAGGATAATATAGAAAAATGTTTTTTATTGTTTTAAAATTTTGAACACATTATAATCACTGCTATCTTTTTTAAACAATTTTACCAAGTATTGCCCTGCCGACACAGTAACCATATCGTATGTAAGCCTTGTTACATTGTTTAATCTTATTTCTTTTGTTTCAATTATTTTGCCAGTTATATCTACAATAGAAATAACATAGTTTCCATTAAACGAACCATTCTCTTTCTCAATGTAAAATGAGTTGCTATTTCTTGGAATTGGGTTAGGGTATAGAGACAATTCGTTTTTAGCATTGCAAATGCCTGATACCTTTTTTATTTCGCTGTATTGATAGGTACCATCCATATCAATAGATTTCACCCTAACCAATAATACATTGGATTGATATGGTTCAGGAATAACAAAGTTTTGGAATGTATAGCGTTTAAGATTGGTCGCTTGTACTGTAGAAATTTTTTCGAAAGTATTAAAGTCTTTGCTTATCTCTAATTCATACCTATTTACATTTATTTCATTTTCTGTATCAAAATATACTTTAAGCGAGCAATCTTTTTTTTCTGTAAAAATATTTGTATAAGTTACAGGTAATGGACCAGATACAATTGTATATACAGTAGAGGCAATATTGTTTGCTCCATTTTCATCTGATAAGGTAACATTCGTATTATGATTGGTAACTAAAAAATTAGTAGTAATGGTCGAGTTGCCTAGTACATTTCCTTTTACATCAAAGTAGGCTGTATCATTAAAATTTGCAGGTAATTCATTCATTAAATCCCCTGTAATTTGAACTACACCTCCAGACGAAACAGCAGTCCAAGTAAAAAAGTTACTTGTATTTACGGTGCTTAAATTAAACGAAGGGCTTAATATAATTTTTGAACCCAAGTTTATTTTTACTTTGCATGTGCCTGCGGGCAAACTATTAGTAGTGTTTTTATTTAAAACAGGAACTTTTAATCTAATAATACCGTTTAAGGGTAATTGTGTTACCGAAATATTGCCACTAACAGGCGTGGTTATTTTCATTGGTTCTAAAGCTGGGTCAGCCGTTACAGCTTGAGCTGTTGCAAAAAATGGAAAGGCAATAAAAAATAATAAGAATAATTTTTTCATAACAAAGGTTTTTTAGTGTTTAATATCTACAATTAGGCAGATAAGCAAACTCAAGTAGCAGGAATAATGTTGTTATGGCCTAAAATAAGATTGGATTGGAAAAGCAAAAATAAACATGTTGCAACCAAAGCGTATTACGAAATCGTTACTTAACTATTAATTTTTTAGAGTTTACACAGTGGCTAATTCGCCAAAATTAT
>JAYSWO010000567.1:0-17279 GCA_043717975.1 Ferruginibacter sp.
TTATGGCCATAACTATCCCTGTTTCTTGTAGTGCCACCAGGCACAGAGCCCTTTGCTATGTATTCAAAAATATCCGATGTAATAACTGGTACATCAGCAAAATTAATAACCGCACTTAAGCTACTACCTTCTGTCATTTCTGTAAGATGCCCCAATAAACCAAAGCCTGTAACATCTGTCATTGCTGTAACAGAAGCAAGTTTGCCCAATGCCTCTCCCACTTTATTCAATTGCATCATCTGGTTTGCGGCTATGTCTTTGTGCTCATCCTTTAAAATAGATTTTTTTTCTGCGGTTGTTAAAATACCAACACCCAATGGTTTTGTCAAAAACAATACATCTCCTTCTTGCGCTTTGTTGTTTTGTTTTATATTTTCTATAGCTACCATACCATTTACTGCCAAGCCAAAAATGGGTTCAGGAGAATCTATGCTATGCCCGCCGGCCAGTGAAATACCTGCTTCGTTGCAAATACTTCTCGCACCATCTATTACTTTTTGTGCAACTTCTGGCGCTAATGTATTTATTGGCCAACCTAAAATTGCAATGGCTAATACCGGTTTTCCACCCATGGCATATACATCACTTATAGCATTTGCACTGGCTATGCGTCCAAAGTTAAAAGCATCGTCAACAATCGGCATAAAAAAATCAGTGGTAGAAATAAGTGCTGTGCCATTTCCCAAATCCAACACCGCAGCATCATCCTTGCTATGATTGCCTACAATGAGTTTATCATTATCGGGCATGGCAATATTGCCTTTAAGAATGGTATCTAAAACCTGTGGTGATATTTTGCAACCGCAGCCAGCGCCGTGGGAATATTGGGTGAGTTTTATGTTTTCCATTATAAAATTTAGTGCAAAGTAACAAAGCTTATAATTAAAACAACAAAAACTTAATCTTATAATTAAAAACAACATGTATTCTAGTCTATTCAACTAAAAAATTAACCGCATTGTATTTTGCGTAAACAAAACATGCTAATATTTTGCGTCATTATTGATGCACAACATTAAATTTTATTGTTGCTTTTGCTTACTCTATAAATCGTAAAATTGTTTACACGTTTATACACTTTCACCAAAAAACTACTTCACAATTGAATCCTTAAAATAATTCATCCGCAACGAATCATTCCACCCATTTGGGTTTTTGTCAAATGTTTTGCTACTGTAAAATACCATACCTTTTAGAGTAGGTAAGCTACGTATTTTTTGTATTTGGCGAGGTAGTTGTGTTTTGTCTTTCCAGGCAGGGTTGCTGCCAGCTCGGTATATGCCTATGCCTATGTAGCAGTCTCGCCCGTAAGCATTTTTTGCCCACCAATCTGCAAGGGTATTAAAATCGCATAATGGATGACCAATTTCCCAATAAAGCTGTGGAGTTACATAGTCTATCCATCCTTTACGGAGCCATAATAAAATATCTGCATACAGGTCGTCGTAATTTGTTTGTCCTGCTTTCGTATTGCTACCTGTGCTGTCTACAGATGCATTACGCCATACGCCAAAAGGACTGATACCGAAGCGACATTTTTTATTGGTTTGTTTTATCACTCTACCAATACTTACAATAATGGAATCTGTATTGCTGCGGCGCCAAACATCTTTTGGCATGCCTTTGCCGTATTGTGCATATGTTTTACTGTCAGGAAACTCTTTGCCAGTTATACGATAAGGGTAAAAATAATCATCCATATGTATGGCATCTACTTGGTATCGTGTTACAATATCTTTTACCACATTGGTTACAAATTTTTGTGCTTCTTTATTACCTGGGTCAAAATATTTTTTATCGCCATATGCAATAAACCAATCGGGTCGCTGTCGGGTAATGTGCATGGTAGTAATGTTGGCTTTTTTTATGCTAAACACCGCACGGTAAGGGTTTAGCCATGCATGAAACTCCATACCACGCTTGTGCGTTTCTGTTATCATAAAAGCAAGTGGATCGTACATAGGGTTAGGCGCTTGCCCCTGCACACCAGTAAGCCACTGGCTCCATGGCTCATAAGGCGATGGATAAAATGCATCGGCTGATGGCCTTACTTGTACTACAACGGCATTCATACCATTGCGCTTATGCATATCGAGCACTTGTATAAAAGATGATTTTTGCAACTCAGTACTAGTAGTGGGCATGGGCGGCCAATCTATATTATCTACTGTAGCTACCCATACAGCTCTAAATTCTTTATTTGTTGAGATAGGGGCTGTGGTTTTTATTTGAGCATGGGTAATATAACAAGATAAAGTAAGTAAAGTACAGAAGATAAATTTCATATGGCTGTTTGCTGTAAAAATAACGTAAGAAAATCAAAGTGGAAAAACTGTATGAAAATGAAAACCATAATAAATAAAGCGCAACAGTAAACTAAACAATAAAAAGAAACAATACATAGATAATAGAAAAACGACTATGCATAAGTAAAGAATAAAGCAAGAAAACGTTACTATTCAATTGATGTAGTTTTTCTTTTGAAAAATTAGTTTGATTTAAGAAAGCTAATTTCTTGAAGCCCAATAGCCAATTTATAAGTTACAGTGGCAAAAAATAAAAAATTTGTTAATGCTTAAAAAAAATGTCCGAAATGTTTCGTAATAAAAAAATACTCCTACATTTGATGTACTAAATTATTCGTAGTTAAAACAAACATTATGAAAAAGAACATCACATTCACCGTTTTAGGTTGGCTATTTGCAAGTTTTATGGGAGGAACTGCATACGCTCAAAACGAAAAAATAGAAAAAAAAGAAATTATTATCAACGAAGCTGGCGATTCAAAAGAGGCAAAAGAAAATCAAGAAATTATTATCCGTAAAAAAGGCAATAAAGACACCAAATTTACCCTAGAAATTACAGGTAGCAAAGTACTTATAAATGGTAAGCCCATGGCAGAGTTTAAAGAAGACGGCCTTACGATTAATAATAGAAAAATAATCATTAGAGATGGCAATAAGATAACCATGGATTTTACTGAAGATATGCTTGGCGATTTAGATAATCTAGATAAACTGGAAGGTCTTTCCAATATTACCATTGACAAATTTGATAATAATAATATGATGTTTGGGAATGGTGAAGTTTCTAAAACATTTCTAGGAGTAGTTACCGAAAAAGACAAAGATGGCGCAAAAATAACAAGGGTAGAAAAATCAAGTCCTGCAGAAAAAGCTGGTTTACAAATAAATGATATTATTTATAAAGTAAATGATAAGAAAGTAGAAGGAATGGTAGCGTTATCAGAAATTATTTCGGAGATGAAAATTGGAGATGAAGCAACTGTTTATTTTTTAAGAGAGGGCAAAAAGAAAGATGTAAAAGCTACACTTGCAGCCCGAAAAAATTCTTTTGGCATAAACCGTATGTACAGTTTTAAGATGCCAAATGGCAATAGTAGATCTTTTAGTTTTCCTGAAACACCTAGGTCTCCTAATTTTGATATGAAAAGAAATTTTGATTTTGATGGAGTCTTTCTAGATGCACGTAGAAAAAAACTAGGTATTAAAATACAAGATACAGAAGATGGGAACGGTGTAAAAATATTAGATGTAGATGAAGGCTCGCCATCTGCTACCGCAGGACTTTTAAAAGATGATGTGGTAATAGAAATTGGAGGTACAAAAGTAACCAATACCGATGAAGCCCGCGAGCAACTACATGAAAATGCTGAGAAAAATTCTTATGGTATAAAAGCAAAAAGAAATGGCAAAGAAATGGAATTTACTATTAAAATTCCGAAGAAGCTAAAAACTGCTGAGTTGTAATATTTAATAAAGTAAGAATAAAAAACCGTTTCAATTTTTGAAGCGGTTTTTTATTAACAACATTTCCCAATCACACATGGTTATAAAATGTATTTTTGCAGAAAATAAAACCTTAATGAAAAAAATAATACTGAGCATTACTGTATTGGTAAGTTTAATAGCTTGCAATCAAAATGTAGACAAAGGCACATTTATAGTGAATGGGCATTTAAAAAATATAGATAACCAAAAAATATATTTAGAGCAATTGTTTTTTAGCGAAAAAAATCCTGAGGTATTAGATACAGCAGATATAAAAGACGGCAAATTCACCATTACTGCTAAGGCCAGTGAAGAAGGCCTATTCAGACTTCGCTTTGAAAAACAAGAAGCAGGTTATATTTTTATAAACGATAAATCAACAATAGATTTTAAAGCAGATGTAAAAGATTTGAGTTTGCAAGGCCCAGAATTTAATACGCCAGCAAATAAGGCATTTAAAAACTTTATTGTAGGTATAGATGCCAAACAAAAAGGGCTAACCAATATATCTGCTGAAATTGATAGCCTAAAAAGTATTAAAAAAATGGATAGTGCTGTAGAAGTAAAAACACAACTGCTTAATACATCTATTAGTGATTTTAAAAATTATATTGTAAAAGCCATTGATACTGAAACCAACCCCGTTGTGGCCATGTTTGCATTGGGTTATACGAGGGGTATTGACCCTGCGGCATTAAAAACGGTTGTACCTAAATTAGCAAAGCGTTTTCCAAAACATACTGGTGTGGCTAGTATTATTGCACAGTACAACTTAATGATGGCAAAGAAAGATGAGCCTACCCGACCTAAAGAAGCACCCCAAGCTACAGGCAAAATAGCTGTAGGATTTATGGCTCCAGACTTTACGATGGCTGATACAGAAGGCAAGCCCATATCATTAAGTTCTTTTAAAGGAAAATATGTGTTGGTAGATTTTTGGGCTAGCTGGTGTGGCCCTTGCCGTGGCGAAAACCCAAATGTTGTTGCGAACTATAATAAATATAAAAACAAAAATTTTACTATACTTGGTGTATCGCTAGATCAAGACAAAGCTGCGTGGCTAGGAGCAATAAAAAAAGACAACCTCACATGGACACAAGTAAGCGATCTTAAATGGTGGAATAACGCTGCAGCAAAAATGTACGGTGTAGAGTCAATTCCTTTTAATTTATTGTTAGATCCAACAGGAAAGATAATTGCCACCGATTTGAGGGAAGGAGATTTGGGTAAAAAGTTGGAGGAGGTGGTGAGGTAGGAAAAAGTTTCAAATATATTTGAATATAAAAACCCTGTGGAAAAATTCACAGGGTTTTTATATTTCGTTACTTTATTTAAGGATTTAATGTAAAAGTAAATGTTTTAAAATTTGCACTAGGTGTTACGTTATCCCCGCTAGTAATATTAAAAATTATTCTTTTCTGTACAGTCACTTTGTTTACAGTTAGTCTAATTTTTACACCACTTGTATTTGCTAAAATAATAGCAGGAGACGGGGTGGTTAAAGTGAAATCTGTCCCTTCAACAGCTGTTGATAATGTACTTAATTCAAAATTAACTTTAGTATCAGCCTTTCTTTGAGGTCCAACAAGCTGTATAAACATACTATCTGCTCTCGGAGAACCAGCAACAATTGATGTTGTTATTATAGTTTTGGCAATTGGATTTAATGGTGCAATATAATTTGGGTTAGCAAATTCAACTAAATCCGGACCATCATAGGTAGTGTTTGTTGTATCTTTTACACAACTACTTGAAAAAATAATTGTTGCTAACAAGATACCTATATAATAAAAATTCTTAATTTTATTTATCATTTTTTTACTTTTTAATTTTAATAACCAGGGTTTTTTACAAGTTGAGGATTGGCATCTATATCTGCTTGAAGAATAGGCGCAATTAAGAAATTATAAGCATTTGTACCAAGTACAACACTACTTGGATTTTTAATTACATCTAATCCATTTCTTACAATGTCAAACAATCTATGCCCTTCATAAGCTAATTCAACTCTTCTTTCTTTTAAAATCTCGCTTATCAACGCAGAACCAGTAAGAACCCCTAAACCGGTAGTTGCCAAAGTAGGTATGCCGGCTCTTGATTTAATTAAATTGACATCTGCAATTGCTAAAGCTTCTTTAGCCACTCCTTGTTTTGCTCTAGCTTCGGCACGATTTAAAAATATTTCTGATGTTCTCAAAATCATAATATCATCTTGCCCAAGTTGTCTTAACCCAGGCCATTTAACAGAATAAAATACTTGTTGGCTAGATTTAGTTTGTACACTTACTAAATTAGTGAATCGTAAATCTGTAGAACTTGTTCCAACAACGCCCATAGCTGTACGTAGGGATATTTGTGTAGTGACATCACCATAGCCTTGAATATTAGGTAAATTACGATAATATATATATTGCAAAGCATCAGTACCAGGATTGGATTCTCCTGTTTGAAACGATAAACCAAAAATTGTTTCTGCGTGTGCATTACCCCAACTGGGAGCAACAGCTGCTGTACTAAAATAGTTTGAAGCGTTTGCTAACGGAACGCTATTTTGTATAATTACCGAATCTGCCCATCTTTCACTTTGTGCCCAGTTTCCATTATATAATTCAACTCTAGATGCTAAGGCTTGCACTGCAACTTTCCTTACTCTATACACAGTTCCAGTATTTGATAATAAAGAATTTGCTTGATTTAAATCCTGCATTATTTGTGCATACACTTCGGTAATTGTATTCCGTTTAGGATAGGCTATAGATGCAGCTTCTACCACAGGTGTGGTAACCAGCGGAACACCTAAATCAAAACTACCTCCAGTACCAGAACTTAAAAATAATGGAGACCTCGCATACGATTTTATCAAATCATGATACATCAGTGCCCTTAAAAAATAAGCTTCGCCTTTCCATTGCTTTTTTTCGGCTGCTGTTGCTTTAGAATTGTTATCAACAAAAGATAAAATTATATTAGCTCTGTTGATGTTAGCATAGGCGGCGGTCCAAATTCCAACATGTGCACCGGGTGTATTATTACCTTGTGTAATAAATCTGTTAGAGTTGGCTGTTGTAATTTCACAGTTATCAGCCAAAACCTCAGGTATTACAATAAAATCTCTTCCATAATATCCACTTGTTTGCAAAGAATTATAAATAGCGGTTAAAACGGCTTGCAACCCTTCTTTGGTATCTAATGCAAATGTCAATTCCAAACTATTTTTAGGAGTTGTTTCAAGCGGTTTTTTACAATCCGATAATAACAAAACAATTGATCCTAAAATTACTATTTTATTAAAAAATTTGTATTTCATAATTAATATTTAAAATGTTACGTTTATGCCAAACATTGTTTGTTTAGCTTGAGGGTAAGTACCAAAATCGAAACCTTGCACTTCTGGGTCATATCCTGTGTAGTTACTAAATGTTGCAAGATTAAAGCCACTTACATAAAAAGAAGCAGCGCTTATATTTAAACTACTCAATGTTTCTTTATTTAAATTAAATGTTAATGTAACTTCTTTTAGACGTGCAAAATCTCCTCGCTCAAAAAAACGATCGCTTCCTAAACTATTGGAGTTTGCATTTGGCTGAGTACCGCCAGCGTAAGGTCTTGGAACTCTTGTGATATCACCTGGCTTTTGCCATCTTTCAGTTTGAAAAGCCAATTGGTTTCTATCAAATGTTGACCCTGCTCTTTGTAAAAAGGCTGCATCAGAATTTTGAATATAGTTACCGCCTTGGTATATAAATTGAAAGCGCAATTCAAATGCCTTGTACGAAATAGTATTCGTCATACCTCCATTAAAAGTAGGATCTAAAGATCCATTCATGTAATATCTGTCCCTTAATTGAGGCAAATAAGTGATGTTCCCTAGTGTATCATAATACATTGGTCTACCATCAGCAGGATTAACACCTGCATATTTTTGTGTAAAAATTGAATTCAATTGATTACCTACTTTATACAAAGTACCGATTTGGGTAACACCCACTCCTAAATTTAAAATCTTATTTTTGTTGTATGAAAAATTAAAGTTTGTTGACCATCTGAAATTCTGCCCATTAATATTTATTGTTTTCAATCCAATATCGATTCCTTTTACTTCAGCTTTTCCAAGATTTTTATTAATTGTAGAAAAACCATTAGTAGCAGGTATTGGAACAGCTAATAATAATTTTGTTCTGTTAGACTTATAAATATCTACCTCTAATGATACTCTTTTATTTAAGGTGGTAATGTCTATACCAGCATTATAAGTTTCATTTTCTTCCCAACTAAGGTCTTTATTTTCCAATTGTGTTGGTGTACCTCCTGAAAGTCCTAAATATTCTCCACTTAAACCAAATAAACCCCTGTTTCCATAAGCCCCTAAAACGTCCTGGCTTCCTGTTACTCCGTAAGAGAATCTTAACTTAATATCATTTTTTTCTTTAAAATTATTTCCGAATATCCCCGTTTCATTTGATACTCGCCATGCAAATGAAGCCGAAGGGAATATACCATATTGATTTCCTTTACCGAATCTAGATGATCCATCTCTACGAGCGGTAAAAGCTATAATATACCTATCATCATAAGTATATCCAACTTTACTAAATAACCCTTGAAGTTTAAAATCTGAAAAACCTTCAGATGGCGCTAAAGGAGTAGCCGTAGAACTTAAAGTAGTAAATTGGGGTAAAGGTAATCCTTGGCCAAATGCACCAAATGATGAGTTTTTATTTACTCTGTACTCGTACCCTACTAAACCAGTTACCACATGTTTGCGACCATTAAAAGCTTGGTTATAATTTAAAACATGATTGGTTTGAAAATCAGTTATTTGTCTACTGAATTTAGAAACTGACCCAGCTGTAGATGAGCCAGAATACCTTGGGTCATTAAATTGTTTTTCTTCAGTGTAGCTGTAATTGGTGCTAAAAGTACTTCTAAAAGAAAAGTGATTATTAATTTTGTAAGAAGCATTTATACCACCTACTAAATTTTTAGTATTAGAAACAGTTATATCATTATCAGTATAAGTTAGAAAGTTATCAATTCCTCCAAACCAAGTACCATTGCTCGTTTGTCTATATGAACCATCCGGCAAAAAAGGCGTATTTGTTGGAAAAGATAAAAAAGAATTTCTAACAGGGTTTCCAAAACTACCGCCATTTAACACGCCATTTTGGGTATAGCTACTTAAAGACAACGTAGATCCCACAGAAAATTTGCTGTCAATTTTATGGTCTAAATTTAATCTAAAAACCCCTTTTTCAAAATCAGATCCTATAACATGACCTTCCATTTTGTTATACCCACCAGACATAAGAAAGGTTGTTTTTTCATTTCCGCCAGAAACTGATAAATCATAGTTTCTAACGAATCCTTGTCTAAATGCTAGACTTTGCCAATCGTTATTATTCAATTGATCCACTACGCCATTTTTTATAGTTCCGCCGGTAGCAGTTAAAAAATTCACTGTGTTTGTTGCTGTTGGGCCATACCTGTTTACATTGGCTTCATAACCCAATTGTACTGCTTGCGTAGCATCCAAAATTTCAAGCTTTTTAATTACGTTACTAAAACCCATGTAAGTATTAAAATTTACTTTTGTTTTACCTTGTTTACCTTTTTTTGTTGTTATAATAACCACGCCATTTGCAGCTTGAGCTCCATAAATAGAGGCTGTTGCCGGGTCTTTTAACACATCAATGCTTTCTATATCATCTGCATTGATACCATTAAGTAAAGTTGAAGAAGTTGTAGCTTCAAATCCATTACCTACACCTAAACCGTTTGTATTAGTAGATAATATTTGAATTCCATCAATAATATACAATGGATTAACATTACCTCCTGCGCCTGCAGCTATTGAGACTGCACCTCTTATTTTTACATTAATAGCACCTCCAGGTACGCCATTGAATGAATTTATTTGTACACCTGACATTTGCCCTTGCAAAGCATTCGTAAATGCCCCTACTGGTTTGTTTGCTATTTCTGAGCCCTTAACACTACTCATAGGAGCAGATACGTCTCTTCTTTTTTTAGATTCGTACCCTACTATTACAATCTCATCTAATTTGTTATCCAATATCTTTAGAGAAACATTAATAGTAGATTGCCCGTTTATGTTTTTCCTTTGGGCTTCAAATCCTACGCTACTTATCAACAAAGACTTAGCTGTACTATTTAGTGTAATAGTATAGTTGCCATCTTTATCAGATTTAGCCCCGTTTTTTCCATTTGTAGGAATAATAGAAACCCCCTCAATCGGCGCTCCCTTTTCATCCGTTACTCTACCAGTTACGATACGATCTTGTGCCACTGCCCCTAGTGCAAAGCCTAGTGCAATTAGCATGGTTAAAATTACTTTTCTCATTGTTAAATTTTAGTTAAGTGACGCAAATATATAGTACACGACGTTATTAATGTTAAGGTAATGACAATTTTTTTTCAACAAGCGCTGCGTTTAGCAACTAATAAGATTTTATTTTTTTGAAAACAGTAACAACAATATCGGTAATAATACCAAATTGGTTGCTGTAGCGGTAAGTAGCGTAACCGATGTGAGCCAACCCAATGCGAACGTACCACCAAAGCTACTTGCACAAAAAATAATAAAACCAGCCGTGAGTACCAACGAAGTATAAATTATACTTAATCCTGTTTGGTGAATGGTTTGCTTTACAGAACTGGCCACATCGTTGTTATTTTCGGGAAGTATTTGCTTGTAGTTTACCAAAAAACGTATGGTAATATCAATAGCAATGCCCAATGCTACGCTAAAAATAAGAACAGTAGACGGTTTTAGAGGTACGCCTACCCAGCCCATGATGCCAGCAGTTATAAGGAGGGGAATAAGATTGGGTATAAGAGAACATAGCAGTATTCTAAATGATTTAAATAGAAAAAGCATGCAGATGGCTATTAATAAAAATGCCCAAAAAATACTTTCTTTTAATCCATTAATGATGTATTTACTACCCTCTAAAAAGGTAATACTCGTACCTGTGAGGGTTACTTTATAACTGCTATCAAATAATTCATTGCTACGTTTTTCAATTTTGTTTAACAAAATAGGTAAGGCTTGTGTACCTACATCGGCCATGTTTACACTTATACGTGTACTTTGCGAGGCGCTGTCCATAAAGGAGCGCATGGTTTTGGTAAAATTATTTTGTGTACCAGTACTATCTTTGGTTGGTCTTAAATATTCGCCTACAAATGCACCATCATACATATTGGGCAATGCATAATTTACACTATCCCCTTCATAAAAACCTTGCTTGGCAAATTTTAATCCTTCTGCCAAACTCAATGGATTATTCATTTCTTTTTGCGCAGCTATAAATTGTGATAAGGAATCTACTTTTTCAAAAATTTGCAAAGCCTTCATACCAATTAAGCCTCTCTTCTTTTTAGAATCGAGCATTATTTCTAAAGGCATTATACCTTTAAAATTTTGTTCAAAATATTTTAAGTCGGTATATATTTTGTCTTTCTTTGGTAAATCATCTACAATGTAGGCTACTGTTTTTAAACGCATGATTCCTATTATAGAAATCAATAAAATAACTGCCGTTGCAAACAACACTTTTTTTCTGTAAACAAATACCCATTTTTCTAAACTGTTTAAAACATTTGCTATGCTGTTATTGTACAAGTATTTTAATTGGTTTTTTCCCGGCGTGGCCAATAAACTTAATGTAGATGGTAGCAATAAAAACGACACAAAAAATATCATCATAATACTTATGCCTGCTACAACTCCAAACTCCTTTAGCACTGCACTTTTTGTAAAGGCAAATACTGCAAACCCAATGGCAGCAGTAATGTTACAAAACAATGTAACCACTCCCATTTTACTTACCATGGCCACGAGTGCAATATTTTTTCTCTCCGTTAATGATGTATTTGTTTCATCTTTTACAAACGATGTATGGTATTTGTTTACAAAATAGATACAATTGGGAATACCAATTACTACTACCAAAGAGGGTATTAATGCAGTGAGTAATGTTATTTGATATCCGCATAAATGAATAGTAGCTAACGCCCAAACAACGCCAATTATAACTACCGCTAGCGAGAGCAAAGTTGTACTAACAGAACGAAAAAATATAAGCAGTATCAATACACTTAAACCAAGCGATGCAAACAAAAACAATTTCATTTCTTTTTGAATACGATCTGCCACCATGGTGCGAATAAGTGGCAATCCGCTGGCATGGGTTTCTATTTTTGTAGTTTTTTCAAAACTTTGTAACGCAGTATTTACTTGTGCTATTACTTGTGTACGCTCTTTTGTAGCCAATACATCTTTGTTTATACGCACGGCCATTAAATAGCAATTGGTTTCGTTATTGTACAATCTGTTTTTATAAAAAGGCAGATTATAAAATGCAGCTTTGGCACTATCTAATGTTTCTTGTGTATCTATTACTTCTGCAAAGTTTTTTACTGTATTTAATTTTTCAGTTTCAATGTTTTTTACCAAGTTAAATGAGCTGGGTACACTAAGCACATCTTCTACGGCTGCCATGTTTTTTAGGCTTTTATATAACTGTTGGTAGGCTTTAAAATTGGCAAGCGTAAACAGTTCTTTGGTTGTAATGCCCACCACAAGCATGTTTCCATCATCACCAAATTTTTGTTTGAAACTTAAATAGTCTTGATATTTTTCATTATCGGTAGGTATGGCTTTAGAAAATTCATAGCTCAGCTTTACCTTGCTGGCATAGTATACCATCACAATTGTGGTAACTAATAAAAAAACTAAACAGATAAATCGGTTTTTTATTACAAACTTTGCTAATTGCTGCCACATAATGTCGTCTTGTTATCTTTCGTGAAATTTTTTGCAAAGAAAGAACAAAAAAAATTAATGCTATGCAAATTGAACACAACTTGTTGCGCTATGGTGTGGACACAAATACAATTTGAACACGGATGACACGGATTGAATAGATTTAAAAAGGATTTTTTTGCTTCGCAATTTTTTAGAACACGGATGACACGGATTGTATGGATTTAAAAGGTTTTTTTTGCAAAGCAATTTTTTTTGAACTTGGATAACACGGATTGGATGGATTTAAAAAGTTTTTTTGCGAAGCAAAAAAACAAATCCATATTTTCTTATCCATAAAAATCCGTTCAATCCGTGTCATCCGTGTTCCATTTTTCACATCAATTATCTGTCCATACGACAGGCTATTGAGTGGTTAGAATATAGACACATAGAAAACACATTGACAAAAATGTTTAAAACCAGGGCCATCATATTGCGCAGCATAAAATACGGAGAAACGAGCCTTGTAGTAACCGCATTTACCGAGCTTTTTGGCGTGCAAACCTATATGGTGAATGGCGTGCGTACTTCAAAAAAAACTGGGTTAAAGGCTTCTTTGTACCAACCTGCATCTGTTGTAGATATGGAAGTGTATCACAACGACAAAAACACCATGCATCGCATACGAGAGTGCAACCGTGCGCATGTATTTACATATATACTTACAGATGTAGTAAAAAATAGTATTGCTGTTTTTATGATGGAGCTGTTATACAAATTGCTAAAACAACCAGAGCAGAACAGCGACTTGTTTTATTTTTGTGAAGATGTATTATTGCAGCTAGATGAAGCACCTGCAAAAGTAGCCGCTAATTTTCCTTTATTTTTTTCTTTGCAGCTTAGCCATTTTTTTGGTTTTAAAATAGATGATAATTATGCTGAAGAACTGCCATTTTTAGACTTGCAAGAAGGAAATTTTGTAGCAGAAAAACCTCATCACACCTATTTTTTGGAAGGAGAGAATGCACAAGTAACAGCAGAGCTATTAAAAATTATGGTGCCTAGTGAATCGAGTCAACTAAAATTAAACCATCTTAAACGAAGAGAATTGTTACAAAAATACATGGAGTATTATGCCTTGCATATTCACGATTTTGGGGTAATGAAGACACTGCAGGTGATGCAAGAGGTGCTGGGTTAGGAAGCCCCACCTATCCTTCCGCCACAGGCGGAGAGAGAAACGTATGAGACCGAAATGAAGATTATCTAGATGAATTAATAATACAAAAAACTATTTTATAATCTCTGCAATTAATTTATACCGCTACTCTTACAAATTGGCTTATTTCTTTAAACGAATTTTTGCCTTTTTTCAAGGCTTCTTCTATATCAAAATCATCTTGTAGGCCAATCCAAAATTTTGCAGAATTATTAAAATAAAGAGAAAGGCGTAATGCTGTATCTGCCGAAATCCTTCTTTTCCCTTTTACAATTTCAGAAATTCTTGTTTGCGGAATTTTTAAATCTTTAGCAAGTTTATATGCTGAAATTTCCATCTCATCTAAAAACTCTTCTTTTAACACTTCTCCAGGGTGAATATTTTTTAATTTCTTCATTTTAATTTTTTTAATGATAGTCTACAATACTTACTTCTGATGCAAAACTAGCTTCCCATTTAAATATTATTCGCCACTGGTCGTTTATTCTAACTGAATAATACGCTTTTAAATCACCTTTCAATTTTTCTAATTTATTTGAAGGTGGCACTTGTAAATCTCTCAAATCTTGTGAATTATTGATCATTCTCAATTTACGCCTTCCTTTTTCTTGAATTTCATTCGGCAAACCACTTACACGCTCACCTTCCCAAATCTTTTCTGTTTCTTTATTGCCAAATGAAATAATCATATACTCCTGCTATGCGTTAGTATTTCAAAAGTAATGAATATTTATAAAACTCTCAAACTTCTTTCATTATTTATAAAAACAACTCCACTGTTCTTCCCTTTTTCAAAACTTCCTAAAATATCATCTAAACCCAACGCCATGGCTCCATTTATAGTAGCCCATTGCAATATTTTTTCTAAAGAAATATTTGGAAAGTTTTTTTGTATTGTTTTTATTTCTTCAAAAATGTTGAGCTGTGTATTGCTAGCATAACTATCTGTACCGAGCACAATATGGCAATTGTTTTTCATCAACAGATCTATTGGTGGCAGCGTATTTTCTATATACAAATTTGCATTGGGGCAAAGGCAGTAATACATTTCTTGTGTGGAAGAAAAATTATTTGCAAAAATTAAATCTGATTCATTTGTAAAACTATTGTGCACAGAAATTATTTTTTTAGCATTCCCAAGGAGTGACAACCAAGATTGTAAGCTGCTGTTATGAGTTGGGGTAAATGATGAAATATCTATGCCTAAATTTTCGTACAATCTTACAAAACCACCAGTTTTATTTTGTAAAAATTCGTTTTCGGTAGGGGTTTCTTGGTTGTGTATGCTGAGGGTTTTGCCTGCTGCCTTTTCATTTATTAAATGGAACAATTTTGAAGAGACGGAATAAGGTGCGTGAGGGGTTAGAGCTCCCCTAAATCCGCCCGCAAGAGGGACTTGGGAGTCCGAATGAGTTGATGTTTGTAATTGTTTCGAGAATTGCTTATAAACATTTTTTATGTCATCGAATCTTTTATTTGCAAAATCTGCATTAAAACCACTTACCTCAATAAAGTTATGCCAGTGCAATTTGCTGTCTTTTTTTAGAAAAATAGAATCGGTGGTATTACAAATGTCTCCAACGGCTACTGTGCCGCTATTGTACAATTCTTCTTCGGCAAGGTGCATGGCATCTTGCTTTGTTTCGTCATCGCTGTCACGTAGTTTTAAAATATCGAGTATAAAATCTACCAGCCCTGTATGTTGTGGAATTTTGTTTTTTAAGTGGCTTAATTCTATATGGCAATGCGTATTTACAAAACCTGGGCATATAATTCCATCTAAATGCTGTACATCTTCGCCTGCGTCTTTTTCATCAATAATGGCTTCTATTGTACCATCGGCTTGAGTTACCAGCACTTTATCTTTGCCTACAAATTGGTACCCATTAAAAATATTATGGCCTTTTATTTTTCTGTATTGCATGGTAATTTGATTAAACGTAATTTTGCGCTCTTTTTAAGTTGCACAATTAAAGATGAACAAAGGTATGAGAAGCCCCCTAAATCCCCCGAAGGGGGACTTAAGTCTCTAATACTTTAAAAAAATTTAGTTTATTGAAGTGTGGCTCCTCTCCTTTGGAGAGGCGGGTGTGAGGTTTTACGCTTTTGTAATAGATGAAAAAAGGTTTAACGATGAAGTGAGTGACTTCCCTACACATGTGTAGGGAATGATGACCATAGTTGTGTTTTAGCTTGGGCAATCCCTACACTGCGTGTAGGGATTGCCCGAAAACTTTAAAAAAAAAGAAAAGAATAGTAAAGTATTGTGAACAAATCTCAATACTAAATACTCAATAATCAATACTATGTTAGATAAATTAGATGCCATTAAAGCAAAGTTCGACGACTTAAGTGTAGCGCTCACCAATCCCGAAATTGTGAGCGACAATAAGCGTTTTAGTGCTTTGAGCAAAGAATACCGTAGCCTCGAAAAAGTGGTGTTGGCCCGTAATGCATACTTGAAAACGATGGATGATATTGAGTTTAACAAAGAAGTGCTCAATAGCGATGATGCGGAAATGCGTGAGATGGCAAAGCTTGAACTACCAGAATTGGAAGCTCAAAAAGAAGCACAAGAAAAGGCGTTGCGCAATATGCTTATACCCAAAGATCCGTTTGATGAAAAGAATGCTATTTTGGAAATACGTGCTGGCACTGGAGGTGATGAAGCTTCGCTTTTTAGTGGCGATTTGCTGCGCATGTATTTAAAATATTTTGAGAAGAAGGGCTGGAAAGCCACATTGCTAAGTGAAAGTGAAGGAACTGTTGGCGGCTACAAAGAAGTACAAGTGGAAGTAACTGGCGATGATGTGTATGGTTTGCTAAAATTTGAAAGTGGTGTGCATCGGGTACAACGTGTGCCAGATACTGAAGGCAGTGGACGTGTGCATACAAGTGCTGTTACAGTGGCAGTGATGCCCGAGGCTGAAGAGGTGGATGTGGAAGTGAAAGAAAGCGATGTAAAAATGGAAACTGCCAGAAGTGGTGGTGCAGGTGGACAAAATGTAAACAAAGTAGAAACAAAGGTTTTTCTAACCCATAAACCCACTGGAATTGTGGTAATGTGCCAAACCGATCGCTCACAGCTAGGTAATAGACTGAAAGCCATGGAAATGCTTCGTACAAGATTATATGAAGCGGAAGTAAAAAAAGTGGAAGAGGCTACCGCTCACTTACGTAAAAGCTTGGTTAGCACAGGTGATAGAAGTGCTAAGATACGAACCTATAATTTTCCACAAGGACGTGTAACCGATCATCGTATTGGTATGACAGTGTATAATCTGGATTCGGTTTTGAATGGAGAAGTCGGCGAATTTATAGAGGCTTTGCAATTTGCTGAGAATGCAGAAAAATTAACCACACAAGATTCTTAAATTTTTTTATCTTCTAAAAATATTATTCGCTTATAAACAAATAATTAGCCGCTTTTAGCGGCTTTTTTAGCATAAAAAATATTGTCATTACCAAATATTTAACACTGACATGCCATTTTTGGCAT
>JAYSWO010000568.1:0-2625 GCA_043717975.1 Ferruginibacter sp.
TTATCGGCTACTTTTCATTTTTTGAAAGAAGTACCTATTAATTTTACATCTATTGGTGCACAAAATAATTGACAAGGAGCATGGTCTATTTTCTTTATAAAAAAAGAAATCAAATTCATAGAAATTTTTTGATGTGGTACCGCAGGCCCAGGGCTCATTTTAAAAATCTTACCTTTTATTAATTCTATTCTTTCTTTAAATTTCCAAGTAAGATAATCTTCATACGTAAACCCATATTCGCTCTGCGGTTCTTCTACAACCGATTCAGAAAAATCATCATTCAATAAAGTAAGGTACTCTTTCATGTGTTCATATTTATTTAAATTATTATCACATGTTATTCGCCTTTGAACATTTCGGTTATTATCAAATATTTTTTATGGCTCATTTCATTTTTGTTTATTTATACAAAGCTTGCTTATTAGCACTACGCTTTATGTACTCACACCAAGTAAGGTTGTCCGCACCTTCCACTTGTGCTTGTGCTTTTTCTATCGCAAATATGGCAGAAGCTTCTACCACCCAATCAAAATTTTCTTGGCCTACACTAGATAGTTCAGCATCTGGCGCTGGGTTGCAAAAATCAATGGCATATGGTACACCATCCCTTATAGCAAGCTCTACTGTATTAAAATCGTATCCTAAGTATTTGCAAATGCGAAGTACAATATCTTCCATTAATTTATAGCGTGCAGCATCTGGTTTAAAATCGGCTACATAGCGCAAGTGGTGTGGATTGCGAGGTTCATACGGCATTATTTTTACATATTTTCCACCAATACAATAACAGCGATAATATTCCTCAAATACAATTTCTTCTTGCAACATCATGATCAATTGCTCCGTTTCTCCATGTTTTTCAAAAAACTCTTCTTTGTTATTTAATTTATACACGCTTTTCCAGCCACCACCTGCATGCGGCTTCATATATGCAGGAAAACCGATATAGCTAAAAATATTTTCCCAATCCATTGGGTAGGCAAGGTTTTTAAAAGATTCATCACTCGTATCTGTTGGTAATTCTGTAGATGGCACAATAACGGTTTTCGGAACTGGCACATCAATTTTTGTACTCAAACAATTATTAAAAAATTTTTCATCGGCACTCCACCAAAATGGATTGTTTACAACCGCAGTGCCACACAATGCAGCGTTTTTTAAATAAGCCCTGTAAAATGGTACATCTTGCGATATTCTATCTATAATTACGGCATAACCGCTGCTTTCACCTTGTACAACTTTGTCTATACGCACAGGTTCGGCTATAATACCATCTATATTTTTGCTATTTACTCTTTCCACAAATGCCTCGGGAAAACTTCTTTCTTTGCCATGCAAAATGCCGATTTTTTTCATAATTTATTTTTTAAAATTTTGATAATTAGTAAACTTGTAAACGTCATCAAATATATTTTTTAACATCCAATAAAACAAATTATGTTTTTGTGAATATCAAATTGTTAATTTTTAAGTTGCTTTTCTTATTTTTGAACTACATGCTTACAGAAGAAACTACCAATATTATTGCAGATAACCTTAAACTGACCTCTTTACACTTAAAAAGAGATGTTTTGGTTGATTGTTATTATTCACAAGATTACTTTTCTCACTCGGTTATAAGCCTTTTATTGGTAAATGATGGGCAAGATTTACGTAAAATGGCTTTTGAAAATATTTTGGATACCATATATACTTCAGGCAAAATAGAACCAGTTTTTTGTGTAGGCATTCATTGCTCAGTAGATAGGAAAAATGAATATGGTACGGCCAATATACTAGATTACAAGGGTAGGGGTGCAAAAGCAGCATTGTACACAAAATTTATAATGGAAGAACTCATTCCATTCATCAGAGAAAAATATGCCATTGTTTCTTTTAAAGAAAAATCTTTTGCAGGCTTTTCTCTAGGAGGATTGTGTGCTTTGGATATCGTGTGGAACCATCCAAACGAATTTTTTAAAGTAGGCGTATTTAGCGGTTCGCTGTGGTGGCGAGATAAAGACCAAGAAGACATAACTTTTGATGAAGATAAAGATCGCATTATGCAGCGCCAAGTAAAAGAAGGAAATTATTACCCTTGGCTAAAATTCTTTTTTGAAGTAGGTACACAAGATGAGGTGGCAGATAGAAATAACAATGGTGTAATTGATTCTATAGATGATGTAGTAAGCTTGATAGAAGAACTAAGAATGAAAGGATATAAGGAAAAAGATATCGAATACCTCGAAATAAAAGATGGAAAACATGATGTGCCTACTTGGGCAAGTGCATTTCCTGCTTTTTTGCAGTGGGGCTGGGGGGTGAAGGTTGAAGGTTAAAAATTCAAGGTTCAAGGTTTGTTTTATCTTTGTATTGTTTAACCTGCCTGCCGGTAGGCAAGGTTGTTGTTTGGCCTAAAGAAGCTAAAGAAGATTTTGTGTTACAATTAAAATGCGAACCTGTCCACCAGGTTCTCTATGTTTCAATTTGAAATTCAGCGTATAATATCTAAAATTCTATTATCTACATCTATTATCTCTTTTTTCGTTACTTTTGCGCCCATTTTAGATTAATTATGATAAGTGTAAATAATGTAACCCTAGCCTATGGCAAAAGGGTTTTGTTTGATGAAGTAAATACCAGTTT
>JAYSWO010000569.1:0-17222 GCA_043717975.1 Ferruginibacter sp.
GCTATCTGATTATGGATTTCCATATTACGACGGAGGTATGCCGGCACTGTTTCAAACTCGTTGTTAGGATCGGTTGCATTTATATTGAAGGAAAGATTCCTCAATTTTGCAATTCGTTCTGTAGCCCGGCGCCTAAGCTCTTCTGTTTCGTCCTGCATCGCAGGTTCCTCAACAGTGGTGCTTATAAAAGGCTGAGTTAGTTCTGGTAGTGCTTCTTTTTCCTCCGCCGTTTCTAGGGTTTCTTTTACTACTAGCTTCATCTCCATTGCAGGTTCGTCGGCTTGCATGGCAGGCTGATGCTGTAGTAGTTCCTCATTCGATGTAGTGGATTTTTGTTGCTCTGCTTTCACCTCTGCGTATATTTGCGTTGGTTTTACCAGAAAGCCTCCCGACGAAAGTTGGCTTGTATTGCTAGCTTCTTTATTAATATTGCTGACAGGCGCCGGTGCTTTAATCGCTTCTTTTATAACTTCTTGCTTTGGCAATGGGGCTATAAATTCTGTATCAAATTGAATAACCGGAACCTGATCTTGGCTCGAAGATATTTCAAAAAATACAGGTTCGTTGTTTGTTTTATCCACAGTATTTTTACTTGGTAATTCTACGTTTTTTTCTTCTGAAAGCGTTGGCATCATTGCATCTGCAACCTTTTCCTGCTCAGCTTTTTGTACCATGGCTTGTACGCTATTGTCTTCAAACTGCAGCGTGGGCTGTGTAGTTTGTGCTGCTGCAACTGGTGCTGCAGCAGTAATGTTCATATCTAAATGCATCACCACTTTTTCTTCTGGCTGCTCTACTACGGGCGCTTCTACTTGTTGTTTTGGAAATGGATCTTTGTGTTCAAAACCAGTTGCAATAAGTGTAATACTTATTTGTGCACCCAACGAACCATCGTATCCTAATCCTAAAATAACATCGGTATCATCTCCCGCTTGGCTAAGAATATAATTTTGTATTACTTCTACTTCATCCATCGTAAACTCATGCTCTCCTTCTGCAGAGTTGATGTTGATAAGAATCCATTTTGCACCACGAATATCATTGTCGTTTAGCAATGGAGAGGTTAATGCATTTTCTACGGCTACATGTGCACGGTTTTCGCCTTCGGCTGTTGCGCTGCCTAAAATAGCCACCCCACCGTTACTCATTACAGTGCATACATCGGCAAAATCGACATTTATTTGGCCTGTACTGTTTATAACATCGGTAATACATTTTGCAGCAGTTGCTAAAATATCATCGGCTTTATTAAAAGCTTCTTTCATTTTAAGGTTGCCAAATTGATGGCGCAATTTATCGTTGCTTATCACCAATAAAGTATCTACATGGTTTTTCAACAGCATGATGCCTTCTTCTGCTTGCGCTACTCTTTTCTTGCCTTCATAAGCAAATGGTGTGGTTACTATACCCACCGTAAGTATGCCTAAATCTTTACAAATTTTTGCAATGATAGGTGCACCTCCTGTGCCTGTACCACCGCCCATACCTGCGGTTATAAAAGCCATCTTTGTATTTACTTCTAATATGCGTTTTATTTCTTCTAAACTTTCCTCAGTAGCTTCTTTGCCTACTTTTGGGTTTGCACCAGCACCAAGGCCTTGCGTAAGATGTGGACCAAGCTGTATTTTATTGGGCACGTTGCTTTGTGCAATGGCCTGCGCATCTGTATTGCAAATAATAAAGTTTACGCCTTCTATGTTTTGTGCAAACATATGGTTTACAGCATTGCTTCCGCCGCCGCCGATGCCTATCACTTTTATGATAGAGGATTGGTCTTTGGGCAAATCAAAATGTATCATGTTGTTCGAATTTAATGTAAGTAATTAAGTTGCGAGTTACGAGTTGTTGAGTTACGGGTTATGGCTTCTCAAAAAAACGCACTCCATTTTTTCTATTCTATTTTTATTTTTAATTAATTTTATTTTTCACCGAAGAGAAAAAAGTTGATTCAGTTTTCGCAGAGAGATTGCTCTAAAAAAACTTTGAACTTTCAATCCTCCTAAAGCCGGACAAGCTCTTCAACTTTTAAAGCTCCTCATCCCCTTCCTCTTTAAACATTTCTATCAAGTTTGTTTTAAAACTATCCATAAAACCTTTGATTGTTTTTTTACGTTTTACAACCTCGGTTTCTTTTGTTTCAAATGATGCTGATGTTAATGTAGTGGAAAGTTCATCTGCTGCTACTGGCGCTTCTTGCATAATACCGGTACCTGCCACTTTTATAAAATTATTGTCGAATTTTTTATTTTTATTTTCGTAATCGTTGTATCCTTTTAAAATTAAACCGATACAAGTACTATACATTGGCTTGCTCAACTCATCTATATGCCCGCCAGATAAATGCTCGTTAGGAAAACCAATACGTGCGTTTAAACCAGTAACATACTCGGTAAGTTGTAGCAAATGCTTTAGCTGAGAACCTCCGCCAGTTAGGATTACACCGCCATTCAACATTCTGCTATCCAAGCCTACTTGCTTTAAATGATAGGTTACAAAATCCATAATCTCGCTCATGCGTGCTTGTATAATGCTCGCAAGGTTTTTTACAGAAATTTCTTTTGGTGCCATGCCACGTAAACCTGGTATGGTAATGAATGCATTTGTTTTTGTTTCATCTGCCAATGCACTACCAAACTGAATTTTCATTTGCTCTGCTTGTGTTTTTAAAACACCCAAGCCAGTTTTAATATCGTTGGTAATGTTTTCGCCGCCAAAAGGTATAACAGCTGTATGCTTTAAAATACCTTCGTAAAAAACAGCTAAGTCTGTTGTACCACCACCAATATCTACAATGGCTACACCTGCTTCTAAATCTTGATCGCACATTACAGCAGCTGCAGATGCCAACGGTTGCAACACCAAGTCTTGTGTTTTCAATCCAGATTTTTCTACACTACGGTTGATGTTTCTGATGGCATTTTTATCGCCTGTAATGATGTGAAAATTTGCACCAACTTTTACACCACTATACCCAATTGGGTTTGGTATATTTTGAAAATTGTCCACCGTAAATTCTTGTGGTATTACATCAATGATTTGATCGCCAGCAGGTATGTATGTACGATACTGGTCTGCTATCAATCTATCAATTTCATCTTGACGAATTTCTTCCTCGTTGTGCTGACGCACAATATCGCCACGGGTTTGTAAACTTTTAATATGGTGCCCTGCTATACCAACATATACCTCGTTTATGGCAAGGTTAGGGTTGGATGCATAGCAATTTTCTAAAGCGGTTTGAATGGCTTTAATGGTTTGATCGATGTTGAGCACCATACCATGTTGCACACCATTGCTATTGGCTCTTCCAAAGCCCAATATTTCTAGTTTGCCATGCTCATTTTTGCGGCCTGCTATAGCGGCAATCTTGGTGGTACCAATGTCTAATCCTACGATTACTGGTTGTTCTTTATTCATGTGTGTGTGTTTTGTGTTTGTAGCCCCCTAAATCCCCCGCAAGGGGACTTGTGAACTTTGTGTTGATTTGTGTTTGTGTATATTTTCGAACTATTGTTTTTAATCTTGTGTCTAATATCCAAAATCTTTTGTCTATTCTCTAATAATCATTTGCTGGTTTTGGTTTTTGCTGCAGTACAGGTTTTTTTATTACTGGTTTTGCAGGCATTGTTATTGCTGGTTTTGGTTTCGGTTTTGCTACAACGGCTGTAACAGCTCTTGCTGTTACAGGCTTCGTTGTGGCAGGTTTCGTTATAGGAGGTTTTATAGGAGTGTTCAGTGGTTTTGATGCAGCAGGTTTTGGTGTTGCTACAGGTTTTGTAATGTCAGGCGTAGTTGCTGGTGCCACCACAACTGTTTGTGGTTTTGTTGCCATCAATGTTGTGGCACTTGCCGGTTCTATTCCTTCATCCTCTCTTTCTACAGACTGCTCTACCATGGCACTATCTGTATTGTTTTTATCCGCATCAGCTCTAAATACTTGCGATGAATCTGCGGATTGTCTTATTGCAATTTCTACAATAGATTGCATCAATTGCAATGTTCTCAAAGAATCTTCCGCTACATCTGCCGCACCTCTTATACTTGCCACTACTTGGTTTTTGTACGAGAGATTTATACTGTTGTATATGTTCCAACCAGCTTGTGCAATAACCGTTTTATAAAACATTTTAAGTTTTGCAAATTTTAAATCTACATCAGACGCATCTCCAAAAATTATTTTTTGTTTGCCAATTTTTGGTACCATTTCAAAAGAACGATTGTCAATAATATCTACCTGCTCTATCATAGCCATCAAAAAACTATCTCTACTTATTTTTATGCTAATGTTTTTTATATCTTTTAATAAAGCACTATCAGCACTAGTTAAGTTTTTAATATTATTATTAAGCCCTGTAAATATGGGCAATCGTGCAGAAAACTTATCGCTCAATGGCAAAACTTTGCAACTGCTATCTATATAAAATGAAATACCAACATTTCCAAATACTCTCGCTATCGGCTCTCTTTCATCCACCGAAACTTTTAGTACATTATTATTATCAAAGAACAACTCTGCATTTTTTATCCATACATTTTTTTCCAACTCCCTTTCTATTTGCTTTAAATTTATATCCGCCAAAGATCTTTGTTGTGTGCTATCGCCCCCAAAGTTTTTTATGATAGCATACACATCATTTTTATCAATAAAAAAATTATTGTTTACACCCGAAATTTCTATTTCTACTGCTTTGCACACTTTAGCTTCTTTATTGTGCACAGCCGAAATGAGCAATGTAATGCATGCAATACCTATCAACATCCAAACGATGCTGCGTACTATTTTTTTAGTATTGTATTTTGTATTACCCATTTACTGCTAACAATTTTTTAATTGGTTCTACCAACATATCTATATCTCCTGCGCCTGCCGTTATAACAAGGGCCTCCCTAAATCCCTCCGAAGGAGGGACTTTCAAACCTTGTAAATATTCAAGTAACTCATTTTTTTCCAAAATTTTTACATTACCCTTTTTCATTTTAGAGGCTATCAATTCGCTGGTTACCCCTTCCATCGGTAATTCTCTTGCAGGATATATAGGCAATAAAATTGCTTCATCTGCCATACTCAATACTTCTGCAAACCCATCTGCCAAATCTTTTGTTCTACTAAACAAATGCGGCTGAAAAATAACCGTACATTTTTTAGAAGGAAATAAATTTTTTGCCCCTTCTATCAATGCTCGTAATTCTTCGGGATGATGAGCGTAATCGTCTATCATAATAACCTCACCCCTGCCCTCTCTCCCGCTACTGTGGGATGGAGAGGGTGGTATTACATACTCAAATCTCCGCTTCACTCCCGCAAAAGAACTTACCGCCGCTTTTATTTTATCATCTTCTATTTTTAAATACTTGGCTACACCTATTGCTGCTATTACATTCTCAATATTGTGCAAGCCCCCCATATTTAGCACTACATCTTTTAGTGTCCAAAAATTATTAACTACGTCAAATTGATACGCACCATTATTTATTTCTAAATGATCAATATGAATGTTGGCATTTTTATCGCTAAAAGAATACGTACATATATCTTTCACTTTAAAATCATCCATTCGTTTCAATCCATGCTTCACTATCAAACAACCATTTTCTTTTATCTTAGTTGTAAATTCTACAAACGCATCTTGCATATTTTCTTCCGTGCCATAAATATCCAAATGGTCAGCATCCATAGCAGTTATAATGGCTACATCAGGGCTCAATTTCAAAAAACTTCTATCATACTCATCTGCTTCTGCTACCGATACATTATTCTCACTATTCAAATAATTGGTATCATAGTTTGCCGCTATTCCACCTAAAAAAGCATTACAACCAAAACCACTATCTTTTAAAATATGCGCCACCATTGCACTCGTGGTTGTTTTACCATGCGTGCCTGCTACACATACATTAAAACTTTTCTCCGTAAGCAAACCCAATACATCGCTACGTTTTAGCAGTGCGTAGTTATTGTCTTTATAAAAATTTAGTTCACTATGCGATGATGGAACAGCTGGTGTATACACTACAATCGCTGCAGTTTTATCTATCAACGAAACATCATCCGTAAAATGAATATCAATCCCCTCTGCTATTAATTTTTTAGTAAGTGCTGTTTCTGTTTTATCGTATCCACTTACTTTTACACCCTTCTCATTAAAATATCTTGCCAGTGCGCTCATACCTATGCCGCCAATGCCTAGGAAATATACCGACGATATTTTGTTTATGTCTATCATGCTCTGTTAATTGCTTGCAAAATTTGTACTGCTATTATTTCATCTGCATTTTTTACAGCAAATGTTGACATATTATTTTTTAATTCGCTTTGCAAATTTTCATCTGCTATTAATTTTAACAATGTGTTTACCAATTCATTTCCTGCATCCGCATCTTTCACCATCAAAGCAGCTTTTTTATTTACCAGTGCCATTGCATTGGCAGTTTGATGATCTTCAGCTGCATATGGGTAAGGCACAAATATCACAGGCTTTTTTACCAAACAAAGTTCTGCTACTGCCATGGCTCCACTTCTACTTATTACTACATCAGCTGCACCATAAGCGTATTCCATTTGGCTAATAAAATCTTTTAAAAAAATTTCGTTATGACCATTCACAGTTGCTTTTGCCGTATCAAAATAGGGCTTACCAGTTTGCCAAATGACTTGCAAATTATTTTTTGCAAATACATCTATATTTTTATTTATGGCCTCGTTAATAGATTTTGCACCAAGGCTTCCACCAACTACCAACACTGTTTTTTTATTTTCCAGTAAGCCTAAAAATTTCAAACTTCCACTCTTCGAAGTTTCGCTATGGCTGATAGATTGTCTAACAGGATTCCCTGTTAAAACCGTTTTTGCTTCTGGGAAAAATGCTTTCATATCTTCCGAAGCAGTAAATATTTTTGTAGCTTTTCTCCCCAACATAATATTACTCTTGCCTGCAAACGAATTGCTCTCATGTATAAACGTTGGTATCTTTTTGCTTTGTGCAAAACGCAATACAGGAAAGCTTGAATAACCCCCAACACCAACAACAGCATGCGGTTTAAATTCTTTTATAATTTTAGAAACTTGCAAAAAGCTTTTTAAAATTTTAAAAGGCAAACCAATATTTTTTATCAAAGAACTTCTGTTAAAACCTGCAATGTCCAATCCTTTTATATTGTACCCTGCTTGCGGAACTTTCTCCATTTCCATTTTTCCATTAGCGCCTACAAATAAAAACTGTGTGTCAGGTTTCATTTTTTTTATGGCATTTGCAATGGCAATAGCCGGAAAAATATGTCCTCCTGTACCACCACCTGCAATGATGATGCGCAAATTATTTTCCGATATATTTTTAACATCACTCATTTTGCGGCTACTATTTCTTTTTCTTCTCTGTTATCTTTTAATGCTTGCAAAGCAGCCTTACCTTCTTGCTGCTCCACATTTCTCGATACACTTAGTATTATACCTATACTCAAACAAGTGAATAAAAAACTACTTCCACCCATACTCACCAATGGCAACGTAACACCAGTATTTGGAAACAAATTCACATTTACACCCATGTTTGCAATGGCTTGTATAACCAACGTAAAACTGAGTGCCAGTGCGAGGAAAGCGCCAAATGCATACGGGCATTTTCTATAAATTCTTATACATCGATATAAAAACAATAAATAAATACAACAAATAACTGCTGCGCCAAAAATGCCGTACTCTTCTATAATGATGGCATAAATAAAATCGCTATAACTATGTGGTAAAAAATTTCTTTGTGTACTATTTCCTGGCCCCTGCCCTAGCCATCCACCTTTTGCAATAGCAATTTTAGCTTGGTTTATTTGGTACAATTTTTCATTATTATCTTCTTTTTTGCTATATACAAAAGTTTGTATTCTGCTTATCCATGTAGGTATTCTTCCTGCAGATAATATAGCAGGCAATTTTTTTGTTGTCCCTTTATCTTTATCGTAGGTAGATACTGCTATAGAAACTAAAAACAACACAGGTATCATAGCCACACCCATGGTCAGCAAAATATGTTTTGTATTTACCCTACCAATAAACATCAACACAAAACTTGTACCCGCCACCAAAATAGATGTAGATAAATTTGCAGGCGCTATCAACAAACATATAATAGCAACAGGAACCACAATTGGTAAAAATCCTTTTTTAAAATCTTTTATCACTGCTTGCTTTCTACTCAACTGCCTACTGAGATACATAAACAACGCCAGCTTAGCCAAATCTGATGTTTGAAATGTCATGTTGATTACTGGCAATTTTATCCAGCGACTACCCGCATTTAATTGCACCCCAAATAACAATGTGTAGATCAATAGTGGCACAGAAATTAAAAATAAAATCAGCGCAACTCTTGAATAAATGGTATAATTAATTCTATGTGCAAAATAAATCACCATTATACCAAGCATAATAAAGGCAAACTGTTTAAACAAATAACTCTCCGTACTCTTGCTCATACGATATGCGAGCGAGCCGGTGCTACTATACACGAGCAATAAGCTTGCAAGTGTCAATATCACTACTATGGCCCATATTGCACGATCACCCTTGGTTTTGTTCACAAGGTTACCACCCATATTGGCAATATCAGGCTTAAAAAAATCTCGTATGTTATTTGCTTCTAGCATTTATGTTTTATAAAATTCTTTTTTTATTTATGAGCTGAAGAGCCCTGATTGGGCTGCAGTGGCGACGCTCCATTCAACAGCATATCATTTTTCATCTATTATCGACAAATACACTTACCTCCTTTTTGTTCAAACAATTTTATTGCCTTCGAAAAATACAGACTTAAAGTCCCTCCTTCGGAGGGATTTAGGGAGGCTACAAATCCTTCACCGCCTTCTTAAACTGTATTCCCCTATCCTCATAGTTTTTAAACAAATCAAAACTTGCGCATGCAGGGCTTAGCAAAACCACATCGCCTTTTTCTGCAAAATGAAAAGCCGATTGTACCGCATCTATTGCATTGTCCACATTCACCATTAATGAAACCACATCGCCAAAGGCTTCATGTATTTTTGTATTATCTGTTCCCAAACACACAATTGCTTTTACTTTTTCTACTACCAATTCTTTCAGTACTTCATAATCATTTCCTTTGTCCACACCACCCAATATTAAAATTACTGGCTTTACCATACTCTCCAATGCATACCAAGTACTGTTTATATTTGTAGCTTTACTATCGTTTATAAACTCTACGCCACGTATCGTAACCACAGGCTCCATACGATGTTCAAGGCTTTCAAAAGTCTGCAATGCTTCTCTTATTTTTTCTTTTCTTATGCCTACTGCAAACCCTGCCATACTTCCTGCCATACCATTATATTGATTGTGTTTTCCTTTTACTGCAAAATCTAACACGTTCATTTGCATATCTTCTCCTTTCCATTTAAGATGCATTTGTGCGTTTGTTAAATATGCGCCTTCCGGTAATTCTTTACTCATAGTGATTGGTGCTTTTATTGATCTAATGGAATATTTGTTTATATTATTAATGGTTGTTTCATCATCCAGATTGTAAATGAACACATCATCCTCTGTTTGATTTTCTACTATTCTAAATTTGCTTTTTATATAATTGTTTACATCGTATTCGTATCTGTCTAAATGATCTTCTGTTATGTTTGTTAAAATAGCTACATCGGGCCTAAACGTTTTTATATCATCTAGCTGAAAAGAACTTACTTCCACCACATACATTTTTTTAGGGTCTTCTGCCACTTGCCTTGCAAATGAAAATCCTATATTACCTACCATGGCACAATCTTCACCTGCCAATTTAAAAATATGATACGTTAGCGCCGTTGTGGTTGTTTTTCCATTACTACCCGTTATCGCTATTATTTTACTATCGCCTTTGTATCTGTATGCAAATTCTATTTCACTTATTATTTCTATTCCTTTTGCTCTTATCTTTTTTACCAATTCATTTTTTTCTGGTATGCCTGGGCTTTTCATGACCACATCTGCTGAAAAAATTTTTTCTTCTGTGTGATACCCTTCTTCAAACTCGATACCATTATGTAAAAGATCTGTTTTATAATTTTCTTTTATTACGCTCCCATCACTTACAAATACTTCAAACCCTTGCTGCTTGGCCAGTATAGCTGCACCAATTCCACTTTCTCCTGCTCCAAGTATTACAATTCTTTTTTTCACTTACGCTAAAAATTTATCTCAACTTCAATGTTATAATTGCCACCGCTACACAAAGAATAGTCAATATCCAAAAACGTACAGCTATCTTACTTTCATGATAACCCTTCTTTTGATAATGATGATGCAAAGGGCTCATCAAGAAAACCCTTCTCCCTTCTCCATACTTTTTCTTGGTGTATTTAAAATAACTTACCTGTATCATCACACTACACAGTTCTACAAAAAATGCCAAACAAAATATTGGTATCAACAATTCTTTTCTTACAATAATAGCAAGTGCCGCTATAATTCCTCCCAAAGCAAGGCTACCTGTATCGCCCATAAAAACTTGTGCGGGGTATGAGTTGTACCATAAGAACCCAATGCATGCGCCTACAAATGCAGCAATAAAAATAGATAGCTCTCCAAGGTTAGGTATGTACATTATGTTTAGGTACTCTGCAAACTTTATATTTCCACTCACGTATGCAAATATGCCCAAGCATATACCAATGATGGCGCTTATACCTGTAGCCAATCCATCTAAACCATCGGTAATATTTGCCGCATTGGATACTGCTGTTACAATAAAAATGATAATAAGTATATAAATTAAATATGCATAATCTTCCAAACTCTTCGGTAGTAAATCTGCGTAATTAAACTCGTGGCTTTTTTTAAACGGTATGGTTGTTCCTTGCGATTTTACATTGGCAAAAATGTGCTCTTTGCCATCTATTACAATCGTATCCATTCTTAGCAACTTCTCTCCTTTTTGTAATACATCTCCTACACTTACATTTACAACTTCTCTTTTAATAGTAACACTTGGGCTAAACACCAATGTAACGCCGATAATAATTCCCAAACTTATTTGCCCAAATAATTTAAATTTTGCTGCCAATCCATCACTATCACTTTTTTTATACTCCACACCCTTTGCTTTAGCATCACGCTTACTTTTTATTTTTAAATAATCGTCTATAAAACCTATTGCACCAAGCCATATCGTGCAAAGTATCATAAGGCGTATATACACTTTATCTAAATTGGCGAGCAATAAAGTAGGAATAAGTATGGCTAAAATGATGATGATACCCCCCATAGAAGGTGTGCCTCTTTTTTGTTGCTCACCTGCAAGCCCAAGGTCACGTACGGTTTCGCCCATTTGTTTATTCTGCAAAAACACAATAAGCTTTTTACCATACACCGTTGTAATAATCAACGAGAGTATAAGTGCCATAATTACACGAAAGCTTATAAACTGAAATAGTCCACTGCCAGGAAAAGGTGCCTTTGCCCAGTGCTGCGTAATCCAATCGAATAAATGATATAACATAATAAATCAAATGTGCAAATGTGCAAATATGCAAATGTGCTAATGTTAAATATTGTACTTTTATATTTTTAAATAACTTCCTTTCTAACAGAGCTCTTTATTTGCAAATCTGCACATTTGCTCATTTGCCTATTTTTCTCATTTACCTAAAAGCTCAAACATCTCCCTCAACACCCTCTTATCATCAAAATCATATTTTACGCCATCTATTTCTTGATATTTTTCGTGCCCTTTTCCTGCTACTAAAACAATATCTTCTTTGTTGCTTAAACTCACAGCTGTTTTTATGGCTTCTTTTCTATCGGCTATTGTTATGTATTTTCTTCTAGCTACTACATTTACACCAGCCTCCATATCTTTCAAAATATCTTCAGGTTTTTCATTGCGTGGATTATCAGATGTAAATATTACTCTATCGCTATGTTCGCATGCAACCTCGGCCATTATTGGCCTCTTGGCTTTATCTCTATTACCACCACAGCCTACAACTGTTATAATTTTTTCAAATCCTTGTCGCAAATTTTTTATCGTTGCCAATACATTCAACAATGCATCTGGCGTATGTGCATAATCAACAATTCCAATTACTTTTTCAATTTTGCTCACTTCATAATCAAAACGCCCTTCGGCACCATCTATATTGCTAAGCGCAAGCAACACTTCTTGTTTATCCATTCCCAAACAAATAGCTGCTGCATACACCGATAATAAATTGTATGCGTTAAATTCTCCAATTAATTTAAAATGCACTTCCACATCATTTAGTATCATGTGCAGGCCTGTCAAACTATTGTCTAATATTTTCCCTTTAAAATCTGCTACTGTTCTAAGACTATAATAATATTTTTTTGCCGCTGTATTTTGCAACATCACTGCACCACGCTTATCATCTGCATTGCTAATGGCAAAAGCATTGGATGGCATATTATCAAACCAGTATTTTTTTACCCTAATGTATTCATCAAATGTTTTATGATAATCCAAATGATCGTGTGTAATATTTGTAAAAATGCCGCCTTTAAAAACCAAGCCTGCAATTCTCTCTTGATCTATTGCATGACTACTGCATTCCATAAAAACATATTCACATCCTTCATCCTGCATTTTTTTCAACAACGCATTTAATTGTATGGCATCAGGTGTGGTATGGGTAGCAGGAATAATTGTTTCTCCAATTTTATTTTCTACTGTACTTATTAGTCCACATGTATAACCAAGTTTTGTAAACAGGTTAAACAAAATGGTTGCTACCGTTGTTTTACCATTTGTACCTGTTACACCTACTAAACTTATTTTTGTAGAGGGCTCACCATAAAAATGATGTGCCATCAAACCCGCTGCTGTACTAGCATTTTCTACCTCCACATATGTAATACCATCAACCATATTTGCTGGTAAATTTTCTGTAACGATTACAATGGCTCCTTTTGCAATAGCAGCAACTATAAAATCATTACCATTTACCGTTGTACCTTTTAATGCAATAAAACAACTTCCTACTTCCACAGCTCGAGAATCTATGTGAAGAGACTTTATCTCCACATCAGTACTACCATGCACTGCTTTTAGTTTTACTTTATATAAAAGGTCTTTCAACATCAATTTAAAAACAAGGTTATTTTTTGTCCTTTAGTAAAATTTGTTCCAGCTATTACACTTTGGCTTACCACTTTGCCTTTACCTTGTAATGCCAATTTCAATCCTTTATTTTCTAACAAATACACAGCATCTTTCAAACCCATACCTACCACATCGGGCATACTATTTTTTGATGATGTTGCTACCACATTTAAGGATGCAGCATTTTGTGAAATCATACTATGTCTCCAAGAGCCAGATGCAGAAGCGTCTGAATATGGAATGTTCATGTATCCGAAAATGGAATGCATATCATTCTTCATACCTACCGCATTGTTTATAATAGAATCTTTTTGTAATGGAGAACTAAAAGAAGCCGTTGTTAAAAACCTTGCATAAATCTTATCGCTTATTTCTTTAAACACTGCACCAGATACATCAGCACCATAAATCAATTTTGACTCTCTTGTATTTTGTATAACCACTGCCATAGTATATTTTGGTGCATCTGCAGGAAAATATCCTATAAAAGAAGCTTGATAAACTTTTGCAGATTTGTTATATCCTCTATTATCTTGAGCGGTTACAGCAGTACCTGTTTTACCTGCAATTTTATAGGTAGAATCAAACACCACTTTATGTGCAGTACCATGTACACCCTCTACTACTTCAAGCATGCAAGCTTTTAATTTTTCAACAGTTGCTTGGCTACAAATTTTTGGATCTAATATTTCAGGTTCAATTTTCCTTACGGTTATACCTAGTTGTTTTATTTCATTTACCAAATATGGGCGCATAAATTTTCCATTATTGGCTACAGCATTATACAAGCAAAGCATATGCAATGGTGTTACCAACTCTTCGTAACCATGTGCCATGTATGGGATTGTAGTTGCACCCCATTTTTTTACTTTCTTTATTAATGGAAAACCAGATGTAGCTATTATATCTATTCCTGTGCCTCTATCTAAACGCATTTTGTGCAAGTGGTCATAAAATTTTTGTGGCTGAGTATGATAATTTTGTTCTGCCAATTTTGCAAAAGCAACATTGCTACTTGCAGCAAAAGCGGCCTTCACCGTAGTTTCGTGCGTACCCAAATGCGAGTCTGAAATCCTTAACCCATAAAATAATTTTCTGCCACCTTCACAATTTACTTTCGTATCTAAATCTACATAGCCATCTTCCAACAAACTCATTAGCGTAGCCAATTTAAAAACAGAACCAGGCTCCGTTTTTTTACCAATACCATAATTTAAATCTTCTAAGTACGATCCATCTGCTTGCTTACCTAAATTGGCAATGGCTTTTATTTTGCCTGTAGCCGTTTCCATTACGATGGCTGTACCATGCAATGAATTGTTATTTACCATCATCTTCATCAAAGCATTTTCGGCTACATCTTGTATATAGGTATCTAATGTGGTTACAATATCTTTTCCATTTATAGGGTCAAGCTCAGACCCTTCTACTGGTAAATAAGTACCTGCCGCATATCGCATCAACCGCTGACCTGTAGTACCTCTTAGCAAACTATCATACGTTAATTCCAAGCCTACATTCTTTGATAAATTTTGTCTTGATAAACCAATCGTTCTATTGGCAAGCAATACATAAGGGTTTATTCTTTTGTCTTTTGCATCCACAATAAATCCACTTTTGTTTCTACCCAGTCTTACCAGCGGAAAATTGCGCATAAGCAAGTATTGATCAAAAGTCATTTTCCTTTTAAGTGAAAAATATCTTTCTTCATCGCTATAAGCTTGTTGCAGTATTTTTTTATACTCATCGGGCGTTTTATCTGCAAACAAATGAGCAATACATATACTCAACGAATCAATATTATCCTTAAAACGTTTCCCATCTTTATCTCTTAATCCTTCTGCACCAAAATCAATATATACATCAAATACCGGTACAGATGTGCTCAACATATTTCCGTCTTCGCTGTAAATAGTGCCACGCTCTGCATTTATTTCTTGTGTTTTTACATGCAAGCTATCGCTCATCCCTGTCCAATACTTTCCTTCTGCACGTTGTATATACACTGCCCTTCCAAGCACAAATACGCAAAGCACTATCATGCATATAAAGCATAAATAAACCCTCCATAATATGTCTTTTTTTATATCCATTTATTTATAAATCATTAAGGCCTATTGAGACATGTATTAAATATATTTTTTTTGCAAATTGCTTTTTGCAAATTGCTTTTTGCAAATTGCCAACTGCCCTTTGAAAATCGATACCCCACTCACCATCCCCCACTCATCTCTTCAGTGTATCCACTACCCTTCTCACTATTGTATCGCTAAGCAACATAGGCGGCACTTTCGACTCCTTTAATCCAAGCGGCTCTACCGCCTTTACCAATTCGCTTGCCTTGCTTCTAAATATCAAATCGCTTTTTACTGTTTTATATTCGTACTCTAACTCTTTTATATTTTTTTCGGTAACAGATATTTTTCGTATCAATTTATCTGCATGGTGGCCGTTGTATATATAAAGTATAGCTAGTAATGCCAAAAAAAGAAAGAAAGGAATATTTCTAACTATTCTGTTATAATTAAAAACTTGTTTCCATTCTGCTTTTGGCGCTACTGTTTCGCTATGTACTTTTTCTTCTGTCATTTTTTTTCTGCAATCCTCAGTTTTGCACTTCTACTTCTTGTATTTATTTTTTGCTCTACAGCCGTTGGTATTATTGGCTTTTTAGTAATAATGGTAAAAGGGGTTTCTGCCTTTGTACCATATACATCATCTACTTCTACTTCTTCATGCGTACCATTCTTAAAAAAGTTTTTCACGATCCTATCTTCCAGAGAGTGAAAAGTAATAATAGCCACTCTTCCACCTTCTTTAAGCACGCCTACTGTTTGAGTAAGCATTTCTTCTAACACTTTCATTTCTTCGTTTACCTCTATGCGTAGCGCTTGAAAAACCTGCGCTAAATATTTATTCGGATTTCCTTTTACCACCGCTGAAATACTCTGCTTAAAAGTATTGATGGTCGTAAATGGTTTTATTTCTCTTTGTTCAATGATCGTTTTTGCTAACGTCTTAGCATTTGTAACCTCCCCATATCGTTCAAACATTTTGTGCAACTGCAATTCGTTGTATGTATTTAAAACCGTTGCTGCTGTTGCTGTTTGTCTGTTATCCATCCTCATATCAAGTGCTGCATCAAACCTAGTACTAAAGCCCCTTTCCGCTGTATCAAACTGATGGCTAGATACGCCCAAGTCTGCCAAAATACCATCCACCTTTGTATGCTTGTGCAAGCGCAAGAAACGATGCAGATGCCTAAAATTTTGCGGCACAAAAATCACACGATTATCCCCATCTGGTAGGTTTCTTTTTGCATCTTCGTCTTGATCAAACACAATCAACTTTCCGTTTGCACCTAAATGCTTCAATATTTCTCTGCTATGCCCACCGCCGCCAAATGTGCAATCCACATACACGCCATCATCTTTTATATTCAATGCTTCAATGGCTTCTTGTAGTAAAACAGGAATATGGTAATCGGTTACTGGTTCGTTGGTTGATTCATTTTGGTTGATTGGTTGATTGGTTGATTGATTCTCCATTTTATTTTTTACTTCGCTCATTTTTTCAACTTTTTTTGAATCATAAAAGAAAAACACAAGCTCTTTCAGACTTCCTAATCAACTAATAAACCATTCAACTATTCAACCATTTTCAACAACCTTCAACCTTCAACTATAAACCTTCAACCTTCCACTTTTCGGTTCATCACTTCATTTGCCAAATCACTAAAACTTTGGTCTGTCATAGAATCAAAGAACTGGTCATACACTTTCTTATCCCATATCTCAATTTTGTTTAATGCAGATACGAGTACAATATCTTTTTCTAAAGAAGCATGTGCCATCAAATTTTTTGGGAGTAATAACCTTCCCGCACTGTCCATTTCTACAGGCGAAGCACCGTTTAAAAAATAGCGGCGAAAGGCCCTCACTTTTGGATCAAAATCATTCAAGTTGCTTATGTTTGCAAAAATGGGATTCCAGCTTTGTTGGGGATAAAGGGTAAGGCATTTTTCAAACCCACGATTTATAACGAAATGTGTGGCATCGTCTATAGGCAGCTGTTTTTTAAACGCCGCAGGCAAAAGGAAACGTCCTTTTG
>JAYSWO010000570.1:0-17143 GCA_043717975.1 Ferruginibacter sp.
GTTTTTACTTGTGCAAACACAGCATTGGTACAAAATAAAAAAGAACAAAATAGTTTTAGTAGAATGGAATGTTTCATATCCAATACTTATTTAACTCAAAAATGCAAATACAGAAAGAAATTAAATTTAGCTATATTTATCGAGAATAATGTAAAATGGGACTTTTTTTGAGGATAGAATTGTGATTATACAAATATTGTAAGCAATATTATCTTTACCATTTGCTTTGATAATTAAAAAACTACAAGAAATAATTACAGCTTGAATAAAAAATACCTCTACCCCATAGCCCCCAACCAAGCCATCATACCCATACCATGCTCAATCCCATTTTCATCGATATTAAAAATGGGCGTGTGTACGCCAATGGTAATTCCTTTTTCTGTATTGCCAATGCCTAATCTAAAAAAACAGGCGGGTATTATTTGAGAGTAATACGCAAAATCTTCTGCGCCCATACGTAGCTCTGTTTCAGAAACATTTTTTTCTCCAGCATATTCTTCTGCTAGTTGTCTTGCAGCGGCACTAAGCGCTTCATCGTTTTTTACGCACGGATAGCCCACATCTATTCTAATATCCACTTCAGCACCGAGTGCTTTTACCAACAACGCTGTTTGTGTTTTTATAAACTCATGCGCTTTAAAACGCCACTCTTCGTTCATAGCTCTAAAAGTACCCATTAGCTTTACTTCGCTGGGAATGACATTGGTAGTATTGCCACCTTGTATAGAAGTAATAGAAAGTACAGTTGGATTAAAAGGGCTGTTATTTCTGCTTACAATTTGTTGCAAGCTTACTACCAATTGTGATGCAATTAAAATAGTATCTGCCGTTAAATGGGGTGCGGCTGCATGACCACCTTTTGCTTTTATAGTTATGTAAATTTCATCAGCACTGGCCATTACCATGCCGCCTCTAAAACTAAATTCGCCTACTTGTAAAATATTATGAACATGTAAGGCAAATATTTTTTGTGGAGCAGGATTTTCTAAAACGCCTTCTTTAATAAGCAAACTTGCTCCACCAGGGTTTTTTTCTTCCCCAGGTTGAAAAATTAATTTAACGGTTCCTATCCACTCCTCTTTTGTTTCGTTTAATATTTTTGCAGCACCTAGTAAGCATGTAGTATGCACATCGTGCCCGCATGCATGCATTACACCTTCGTTGGTAGATTTATATGGCACATCATTTTGCTCTGTAATAGGTAACGCATCTATATCTGCTCGCAATGCTACGATTCTATCATCTGCATTTTTTCCTTTTATAATACCCACCACACCTGTAGTAGCCATTACTGTAAAAGGTATGCCCCACTCTGTAAGTTTTGATTGTATAAATGCGGAGGTCTGAAACTCTTCGTAACTAAGCTCAGGGTTTGCATGTATATGTTGACGAATTTTTATAAATTCATCTTTGTATGCTGCTGAAAGTGATTTTATTTTTTGTAACAAGATTAGCGAATTAGATGTTAGGCATGAGATATTAGACTAGAACAAATTTATTTTTTTTCTTTTTTCTTGTCTTTACTTTTATCATCATCTACTTCTTTGGTTGTTGTTTTTTCTACTTTCATTTCCACCGTACCAGGCACTATATAAATATTATTGGTTACTATTTTCATCCCCATTATTTGTTTGCGCACTCTATCGGCTTGGCCTCTATCTAAAAAATTACCAAATTTAAGCTTTGTATTTGGCATTTGAAATTCCATATAAACTTTATAAAGAATTTGGTTCGGAAAAGATTGAAACAACTTTGCACGTACTTTCATTGCAAGGTCTCTATCACTTGTGCTTATCACCATTAACCTATAACCTTGCGTAAGCACAATACCTGTGCTGCTGGTAGTAATTAACGTTTTAGCGGGTTTTTCGCCAACACTGGCAGCAACGGCTGCATTATGATCAGCTAATTTTTCGCCAAGCATTTCTATTCTTGCATCTTGTATAATAACAGATGAACCTGCAGAACTAGTATCCGAAACAATTTGTGCGTGTACAGTAAAAAAAGCGGCACAAATAAAAATTGATAGAAAAATTGTCTTCATTATATTTATTTTGAGTGTAAGGGGTTATTCAAAAATCGTTCCTAGTTTAATTTGCTTTCGGCAACAATGGCAATGCTACTACTGCATCCAATTCTATCAGCGCCTGCTTCTATTAATTCTTTTGCAAATGCAAATGTACGAATGCCGCCGCTAGCTTTTATCTTAATAGTGTCTGCCAAATGTTTTCGCATAAGTTTAACAGCATGTAGTGATGCTCCTTTTTCAGCGTAGCCGGTAGAAGTTTTCATAAAATCAACCCCTGCAATACCATACAAATCGCAGCATTTTATAATTTCTTCATCGGTAAGTATGCCACTTTCTATGATAATTTTTATTGTTTTTTGCTTATTGCGCACCACAGTCATTACATGATTGAGCTCGTGGGCTAAATATTGCCAATCATTGTTTTTTAACGCAGCTATATTTATTACCATATCTAGCTCATCTGCTCCATCTACAATGGCCAATAATATTTCTGCAAGCTTTGCCTCTACAGCACTATACCCAAATGGAAAACCGATAACGGTGGCAATTTTTACATGGGTACCTGTGCAAAGCTCTTTTGCTTTTTTTACAAATAAAGGAGGTACACAAACAGCCGCAAAATGATGTTTGATGGCTTCTGCGCAAAGCTGCTCTACATCTGCTACTAAGGTGGTAGGTTTTAGTATGGTATGGTCTATATAAGAGGCTATATTCATATGGGCAAAAATAATGAAAGATTTTTTAAGGGAGGGTATGGAAATGATGAATGATTAAATAAGAAGCGATAAAGTACAAAATGGCCTTCAACTATGCACGAAATAACTTTAAGGATAGATAGAAAACAAAAATGAGGAATGCCAAAAGAAAACCAATCACAAAATAAGCGAGACTAACTTTTAAAGAAAGTCTTGCATATAAAATTGATTTATTATTGGTTTTGAAAAAAATAGGGAGAAGCAAAAGCCCTACTGAACAAAATGAAAAAATGACTATAACACTTATATTGCTATAGAAATAGAGTGTACTAAATTCCAAAATAAATGGCGTAAAAAAAAGTAAATTTACATACAGCAGTCTTAATAAAAAGGCAGATAAAATGCAATAGCAGATTTTATAAACTATCGCATCTACGCCTATTTTTTTATTGGCAGAAATTTTTGCAAGAGAAACATGTAAGCTTAACAATAATGCTCCAAAACAAATAGCACTTATAAAATACAACAAGTTTGTAATTGAAAAATTAGCATACTCGTTTTTATGGGTAAAAGAAAATAATAAGTAGGAAAATTCTTTTATAACAAAATAAAAATAGATAATGGAAATGTATAACAAAAATAATCCTTGTATAAAAATAGGGATATAATAAAGTGCTTTTATAGCTGCATAAAAAGATTGCAGCCGCTGCACTTTGTTTGATAAAACATTTCTTATAAAATACCGAATGGCAAAAACGAGAAATACAAATACTATGATAACATGTAAAATCAAATAAAATTATTTTAGTTATGTTGGTAGTATTTTACATATGGCATAATAAAAGTCCAATAGAATTTCTATTGATGAGCGTAGCCTGAATGGTAGCGGCACCGAAGCGATAGCGGAGGTACAGCGAACAGTCGGAAACAAATGCTCATTAAAGTTATTCTGCTGATGCTCCTAAAATTAGACACAAAACTTTAGAAAAAAAGACACAAGATAAAGACATGTACATGCATTTATCTTGTGTCTAAAATCTATTATCTAACATCTCTCCTTACTGCTTATCTATCTCCACCACCGTAGCTACCATATTTTTTGGAACACCAGTACTTTTAAAATTCATACTACCATTTACACCATTGTTATAACTCACATTTTTAATAGCATTAGCGGCCACGGCATCGTTTAGCTTACTTGCAAAATCTGCTTTGCTACTTGCATTAATGGCGTTGTTTAGTGCATTGTAATCTACCGCTTGCTTACTAATAACTATACCCATTATTTCTTTATTGCCCACTTCATCTGCCTGTATAGATTCTTTGCGAGGAAAAAGCCTAAAGCCTGTAATGCCACAGTATGGGGAGTGTGCAGGTTTGTATGGAAATAACACTGCACTTTTTCCTGCTACATCTGGCGTAAAAATATAGATATAACACTCTACCGCATTTTTAATTTCTATTTTAAATTTAGAGCCTTTTTTTATGGGAGAAACGGTTTTAAATAAATTTCCTCCAGCAGATTTTAGTGCTACGTTTGTACGTGTTTCAGGATTAAACAAACCTACGCTTGCCTCAAATGCAGCATTGAGTGCTGCGCCTCTTTTTGGCAATGGATCTAACCCATATGCTTCTCTTACAAACTCTTTAAAATCTACGTAGCGCACAAAGCCGATACCGTTTTGCCCCCATTCATTTCCCCAGCTATTCATTATTTGAAATGCGCCTCCTTCCATTCTATCGTCGTACCCTATTACACACATGGCATGACCCCCAAAGCCCGTCATATCTCTATCATCAGCACTTGGATGCCACACTTTTTGCCCGAGCATAGCTTGCATAAACGAGCCGCCCACCATCATACCAATAACCACTGGTGCATCTTTTGCTAAATGTTCTTTTATGGCACGAATGTTTATGCCATTTACATCATCCGTTTCTGTAAGGCGATGAAAGCCGTGAATTTTATTTTGCTGCCCTTGTTGTATTAAAGAGCCGTTGGCTTGGCGGCTACAATCGTTTTCGTCGTACTTAAAATCTTGGTAACGCACCGCACCATTTTGTTGCATAAACTCCATGGCTTTTTGTATGTAAGAGCCTTGGCAATCTTCGAGTGCTATGGAATTGTACATATAGGCTGGACTGTATGCAATGCTGTTTGGATCTTGCCTTGTACTTGCAGCTTCTAATATGGTACGTGCTGCATAAGCACTGCTCCACGCCACACAACTGCCCTGCTTGCCTTGGTTTTGACGGCTAGGTGCAAATGCAGCCAAGTTTACCATTTCGGGCAAAGGATTTTTTGTATTGTCATCTTCAAGCCCTTCGTACACCTGTGCTTTGCGGGTTTCATTTGCATTAAAATTATAACCGCTTTGCGAAAATAATTTGGTTATTTGATTGTCTCCCCCACCGCCAATACCATTACAGCCTCCTCTAAAGAAAAGAAAATAAACGGCCACACCTGCTATTAATAAAAAAATAAGGCTTTTTCCACCACAGCCACCTCTACCACCAGAGTTTGGTGTGCCGCCACTATTACCCCGCCCACGAAACAACCCTAAGACGAGGGGTAAAAAACTAAGCAGGCCGCCAATATTTAAACCGCCACCGCCACCTCTGTTTCCTCCGCCACCACCTGTGTTGTTATCAACGTAGTCATCTTGATTATCCGGATCATCAACCATGTGTAAAGCCATAAAAATAAATTTAGAGTTTAAAATTATGGAGTTTTGAGGAAATGTGGGTGAGAAAGTTGAAAGTTGTTGAAAATTGTTTGAAGAGTTGAAGGTTAAAGGTTGAAAGTTTCTTTTAGCATTGCAAATTGGGAATTTGAAGTGATATTTTTTAGCATTACTTTTTTTATAGTTTTTATTTATTAATATTACGATATAGTTTTACAAAAATGGAACATCAAAATATAGAATATAAAGAAAACTGGCGAGACGAATACATAAAATGGATTTGTGGTTTTTGTAATGCCACAGGTGGTAAAATTTATATTGGCATAGATGATAAAGGAAATGTAAAGGGTGTAAGCGATGCAAAAAAATTGCTAGAAGAAATTCCTAATAAGACAAAAGATATACTAGGCATTATAGTAGATGTAAATATTAAAACAAAAGCCAAACTACAATATATAGAAATAATTGTAGAAGCTTAACCTTACCCAATAAGTTACAAAGGGCAATACCATTATAGAAGTGGGAGCACAAAGCAAGAACTTAAAGGTGCTGCGCTTGATAAATTTATTTTACAGAAGCAAGGTAAGCGATGGGATGGAGTATCACAATTAAAAGCAGGTATAAAAGATTTATCGGCAAATGCTTTTGCAGATTTTAAGCGCATGTCGGGAGAAACAAAACTAGTAGATGCGACTATGCTAAAGGACAAACCTGACATACTGCTGGATAAATTACATTTGAAAACAGAGGAAGGATATTTGAAAAAGGCTGCTATACTTTTATTTCACCCAAACCCTGAAAAATATGTAACAGGTGCGTATGTGAAAATTGGGTTTTTTAATACAGATGATGATTTAGTATATCAAGATGAAGTGCATGGGCATCTTTTTATGCAAGTAGAAAAAATAATGGACTTGTTGCTTACAAAATATATGAAGGCAAATATTTCATATAAGCAATTGCAAAGAATAGAACAATACCCAATACCTGAATCTGCATTGAGAGAGGCTATTTTAAATGCCATCGTACATAAAGATTATACAAGTGGAAACCCTGTACAAATAAGTGTTTACAACAATAAAATTATTATTTGGAACGCAGGCGAACTTCCTGATAAATGGACAGTGGAACACTTAAAGAAAAAACATCCGTCTATTCCTTTTAATCCTGATATAGCTAATGCTTTTTTTCGTGCAGGTATGATAGAGGCTTGGAGGCGGGGTACTGTGAAAATTATTAATGATTGTAGAAGAGCTAAGATTCCTGTGCCTAGTTTTAAGTATGATATGTCTGGATTTGTAGTGGAGTTTAAAAAAGAAATGAATAAACAAAATACTACTGACAGTCTAATTGCATTGATAATAGAGAACGGAGCCATTACGATTGCAGAATTGGCTGAAAAATAGGAGTTGTGGATATGACAATAAAACGAATATTGAAAAATTTACAAGTGGAAAATAAAATAATTAGAATAGGAAGTGATAAAGTTGGAACTTGGCAAGTAATTTAACAAGTAAAAATAATTTAATTTATATGTGCGTTTACGTTAAAATGTTACTGTAAATGTTACTGTAAAATGTCAGTGTAAAATTAAAAAGTTAAAATTGCTTTGTGAAAAAGAATGTAAAAAAATCGTAAAACTCAATAATAACAGGCATCATAGCGAAAAGTTGTATTTAAACAAACATAATACTTAACTTAACATTAAAGTGTAAAAGTGTAAAAGTGTAAAAGTGTAAAAATGTTACTGTAAAATGATACTACAAACTATAAAAAAATATGAAAAAATTAACCACAATAATCGCATTTACAATTTTACTCCTACCCTCTTGCGCTGATACCAAAAACAATAAACTCATTATTGGAAAATGGAAGGGTGCTCAATGGGAATCTAATGGCAAGGCACTAGAAACAAACGTAGAAACCACTTTTTTTACTTTTGATGAAAAAGGAGCATATACTTTTGAAAATAATGGAAACTTAGAAGCTGGTACTTACAAAGTAGAAATTGACAACTTATTTACCACTGCAAAAGATAGGCAGGAAATAATGGTAAAAATTGTTAAACTAACAAATGATAGTTTAATATTTAATATGAACAATGGCGGGCAAGCCGAAACTATAACTTTGGTAAAGCAATAAAGATGAGAAAAAATTCAATCGCAATATTATTCACACTAATCTCTTTTGTTGTTTTCAGTAAAAGTATTGCCCAAGATATAAAATTAACAAATTACATAACAAACACAAATCCAAAAATCTTTAAAAAAATCTTTATTGTTGGTGCAGGTACTATTGCTAGCAGAGTATTTTTAGAAAACTTATCAAGTAAATTGATAGAAAACTTAAAAAAGAAGGGTATTGATGCTGAATATAGCTATTTGGGTAAAACGGAAAAGGATATTATACTTGATTTTAAGAATCTTCAAACCAAAGGCTTTGATGCAATATTTTTTTTTAATCCTACAGGAACATCTAAAACAAAAATTGGAGCTAAAAGTTTAGATTCAATTCCCGGGCATACTGGAGCAAAAATAGCAAGCTTAATCTTATTTGGTAATACTGCTTCAACATACAAGTATTTCGTAAATTATATGGAGATATTCAACATCTCAATATTTGATATAACGAATACTTCAAATCCAATTTGGGAGGCTTTCTTAGGAGTGGATGGTAATTTTTCAAAAAAGAAAATGTATAAAAAAATAACAGAAAAAATAATTTTAAATATGACAAATAATTTTTTGGTGCCTAAAAAAAACAATTGATGAAAATAATTATTTACACTACTTTATTCCTAAATCTTTGCGTTTATAATAATTCTTATGCGCAGAAACCAAACGCAGACAGCCTTCTCATTACTAAACACAAGCTCATAAATGAATTTTTATTACTTACAGACAAAGACATAATAGCTGATGTGGGTACTGGTGCAGGCTACTCACTTGTGCCTATTGCTGCAGCAAACCCATCCATTATTTTTACTGTAGAAGATATAGACAGCAGCACACTTAACACAAAAAAACTAATAGCACAAATAAAAAGATTTGGCAACAAAGCTAATATAGAACAATTTAAAATCGTGTATGGCTCTTCAACCTCAACAAACTTACCTACAGCTACTTTTACAAAAGTATTAATGTTTGATGTCATACATGAAATGTCTGACAGGCAAACTATGCTGAAAGAGATAAAAAGAATTTTACAAAAAGGTGGCTCTTTATTTATAGAAGAAGTGCTGGTGTATAAACCTCAAAAAAAAGAACGTCATTGTGATTATCCATTTTTTACTGAAGCTGCGTTTAAACAATTGATGCTTGAAAATAAGTTTATCCTAAAAAAAGAAAAAATAAGTTTAGATACTGGCCATAGAAAATACATGAAATTATTTGAATATACCATTGCAGACTAAGTTGTTTGTTTAAGCAAGCTCAGCTGAAACGGCTGAACTCAAAGCTGCATATAATTCATCTACCTCAATAGGTTTACGTAAAAAACCATCAAAATATTGTACATATTCATTTTGTACATTGGCCACAATATCTGCTGTAAAAGCATATACAGGCGTACGTTTATTTATACCATCGGTTTGGCGTAGTTGTTTGGTAGCATCATATCCATTTAGCTCGGGCATATGTATGTCCATTAAAATGATATCATACTTTTTTTGAGTAGCTTTTTCCAGTGCTTCCATTCCATTTACTGCACAGTCTGCATCTATACTCCATCGTGAAAGTAATTTGGTAGCAACCAATATATTTATTTTATTATCTTCTACCAATAAAACTTTTAGCTCATTTAATTGCAAATTAATTTTTTGCTTAGATACTATTTTTTTATCAGCTATTTTTAGTAGTAATTCAAAGGAAAAGGTAGACCCTTTCCCAATTTCTGTTTGTATGGTTACTTCACTTTCATACAATGCAGCCAATTTTTTTACGATAGCTAAGCCTAAGCCTGAGCCTCCTTGCTTTTTTGTAGTTACAGATTTTGGTTGAGTAAATGTATCAAATATTTCACCCAGAAAATCTTCTGGAATACCAACACCAGTGTCAATTACTTTAAATCGCAACTTAACAGAATCCGATATTGTATCTACATATTTTACTAATAAGGCAACACTTCCGTTATCAGTAAACTTAATAGCATTGTTAATTAAATTTCCAAGTATCTGTGCCAATTTCATTTCGTCTATTTCAAATACTTCTCCTATTTTATCATCTACTTGCAAAACAAGTTCTAGCCCCTTTTCCTTAGCTAAACTTTCGTATGTATTTTTAATATTGGTCAGTAATTCTCTAATATTTGATGGCCTATTTTCTAATTGTATTTTATCTGTTTCTAGTTTTGTAAAGTCTAAAATGTCATTGATAAGTAGCATTAAATTATTGGAAGAAAATTTGAGCGATTCTAACAATTGTTGGTCTTCTTTATCCGCTCTTTCTTTTAATAAAGTAGTAATGGTTGTTACTGCATTCAAAGGCGTTCTTATTTCATGGCTCATATTAGAAAGAAAATCCTGCTTTGCTTTTGCTATCAATTCTGCCTTATTCTTTTTTTCGAGTATTTCTTTCTTCTCTACATCTAGCTTGTCTTCTAAAGCCCTAGCAGCCATATTGTGCATCATTTTATAACTATCTATAATTTGAAAAGTTTGGCTATGTACATTGGCCTGTAATTCTGCATGGTGCACTTCTAAATAAACCAATGCATCTACTATATTTTCTTGTTTCTTAAAAATTTCGTATAGTAAATAACTAGCTTTGGTTTTCACCATTCTACTCTTATAAATAATACTAAATTCTAAAGCTTTGAATGCAAATTCTTTCGACTCTTCAAACCGTTGTTGTAAAAAATATAAAACGGCTAATTTCAGGAAAGCCATACCTTGACCTAGCTTTTCACCCATTTGGATGTGTATTTCTATTGCCTTTTTATAATCATCTTCTGCAAGTTGATATTCTTTTGTTTTTGCATATACTTTTCCTCTTCCATAGTACGCAAATGCTAAACCCCTTATATCTTCTGATTGTGTTTTTAATGCGATAGATTTTTGTATCAAATCCATAGCCTCGTCAATCTTATTGTTATTGAGATATAAACCTGACAACGGGTTGTACACATTGGTCAACATATTCACATCAGCAATCATTTCTGCAGCTTCAATAGCCAACTGATATACTTCACTGGCACTATCAATATCACCAAAATACTCATAAATAACACCCAATGACTTGTATACTTTTGTTTTGCTTAAATAATCATTGTGTTTACTAAAAATAACAAGGCACTCTAACAAATATTTTAACCCTAGTTGAAGATTATCAGACTTATAATAAATACTTGCAATGGTATATTTTGCATCTGCAAACCCTACCTCATCATTTAATAGTTCGTAAATAGCCTCAGCATTGTTGGCTAAAGAGGTGGATTGTTTGTAATCGCCCTGAATCATATAGAAAAAAGCCAATCGAGAAAAACTCTTTGCAATCAAGCTTTGATTACAGCATTGCTTGCTTAACTCCAAGGCTTCCAATGTGAAGACGATGCTTTGTTTTAAATTATTTACACGTATGGCAAATGCTTCTTCTAATAAATTAAGAATGATTGCTTCTATTTTAGGAGGAGAATGTTGGGTCATTTTTTTGGCTAGTGAAGAATAAATATCAGCAATTTAATAATAGGAACAAATAAAATTTACAAATAGTATTAAAAATATACTTATTTCATTAAAATCTGGAAATAATTATTTGTTTTCATCTACAATCTCAAATTTTTTAGTGATTGAATTCCCCAACTCATCCGTAATGGTTATTGTATGCAATCCTTTAGCAGGACTTAAAGCTAGCTGATGGTAATATTGTGTAGTGCCTGCAAATGTATTATCCATGGTCCAAAATATTTTTGCAACATTATTGCGGTGTGTGGCCGAAAAAATAGTTTTCCCTTTTACACCATTCATTTCTTTTGGTACAAATATTTTAATTTCGTTTTGCGGGTAAATGAGTTCCATTTGTTTTTGTGTTTCTGCTAAAATACAGCCTTGCTTAAACGGAGGTAAAACTTTATAATCTGCATTGCGTTGTTTATAATAAAATTCCATACTCGGTGGTAGTACAAACCAACTTTTATGCTGCATGTTTGCGGGTGATTCGCAAGTTTCATTTACTTGGTACAAACCTGTAGCATCGAGTTGTATAATTTTATGGTAAGGGCAAAGTGGCGATCGCAAAGCATTAGGCGGCATCATCAGTGTATCGCTATTTTCACAATCTACATTTGCTCTAAAGCCTGTTTGCCTGCACACAGGTACATATACATAATTGTATGTTGGCCTTTCAAACCAATTTGTTTGAGGTAGCAATCTAAAAATATCAAACATAGCAGGTGCCGCCGTTTGTACACCTATGAGCCCTGCACGCCCCTCGCCTGTTGTATTACCCGCCCATACTGCCACTACATATTTTGGTGTTACACCAATAGCCCATGCATCTCGAAAACCAAAACTGGTTCCTGTTTTCCAGGCTATTTTTTTGGAGGATGTAAACTGTTGCCACAAGCCTTCTTCGCCAGGGCGCATTACTTCTTGCATTGCTTGAAAGGTGAAGTAAATGGAGGTTGGGTCTAGGGGAATTTGGAATTGGTTGTTGGGAATTGGGGATTGGGAATTAGGATTTTTTTGAAATGTTGCATCCGAATTACCAATTCCTAATTCCTTGTTTACAAATTTTGCTCCATGAAAGTCTTTACTATTTGCAATGCCTTTATTTTTTGTTTGATGATTAAGCGTGCGAGCAAGTGATGCATACACACCTGCCATATCCCACATTTTTACTTCACAGCCCCCTAGTATAAGACTCAAACCATAAAAATCAGCAGGGTTTTTTAATGTTGTAATGCCACACTGTTGAAGGGTTTCGTAGAATCGTTGGTATTTATATTGCTGCAATAATTTTACCGCAGGTATATTTAAACTTCTACTCAAAGCTTTGCTTGCAGCCACTGCCCCATCATAATCTAAATCAAAATTTTGTGGTGTATAGCCTCCTATTTGTGTAGGAATATCTGCTACCAAACTGTTTGGCAATAATCCTCCATCGCTTAGCATGGCTGCATATAAAATAGGTTTTAAGGCACTGCCAGGGCTGCGTGGGGCATTTATTACATCTACATCGCTTTCCAAATTTTTATTTTGTGGCTGAAAAATATTGCCTACATAAGCCAATGCATTTCCGGTTTCTACATCTAACACCAAAGCACACATATTATTGATGCCATTACTTTTTAAAATTTGTTGATGACGAAATACAATATCGTTTACATGTTGTTGTAGCGTACCATCAATAGTAGTCTTTATTTTTGTAGATGTTGTTTTATTTTCCTTTCTAAATCGTTGTAAAAGATGCGGCGCATTTTGTGGTAGTGGCAAGGGTTTGTCTGGCAGTACTTCTTGTTTGGATAGTTCTGCTTCTTCTTTGGAAATTTTATTTGCTGCAGCTAACTTATCCAACAATGCATTTCGTTTTAGCAAAAGCAGTTGCCGGTTTTTTCCGGGATGTACAAGCGATGGAGCATTGGGTAATACAGCAAGCATAGCTGTTTCAGCCCAACTAAGTTTATCTGCACTTCTACCAAAGTAACGCCAAGCTGCAGCATCTAGCCCAACTACATTGCTGCCAAATGGGGCGTTGGAGGCATACAATCCCATGATTTCATTTTTAGAATATGAAAATTCCAAGCGCATTGCCAACACAGATTCTTTTAATTTGTTCCATAAACTTCTATTACTATTTTGCAAAGCCATGCGTATAACCTGCATGCTAAGTGTGCTTCCACCTTGTGTAGATTTACTGCCATTTATGTTGGCCTTTAAGGCTCGTGCAATGGCGCTCATATCTATACCTGCATGTGTAAAGAAACGTTTGTCTTCGTAAGTGGTTATACAGTCTACAAAATGCTGTGGTACATTTTTATTATAAGGAAAACGCCACTGTCCATCAGCAGCAATGGTAGCGTTTAATAAATTTCCATTTGCATCTTCTATTACATAACTGGTGGGTGTTTTAAACAATTTACTTGGCAGTATAAAATAAAAGATGATAAGAAAAATGGTTGCAAATAGAACAAGTGTTTTTTTCTTTTTGGAGATATGGGGGAAAGGGATTTTCAATTAAGTTTTTGAATTGGTTTTTGTAGAAATGATTTTGGATATGTTGGGAAGATTTTCTGTAAACCATTTGGGTAATGATTCTATTTCCATTTTTGACACAACTTCTCCATTTTCTAGATTACAAATATCTAAGAATTCAGATATTGAAGTGTCAACAATCTTTACAGTATTAAATATTAGAAAATATTTATCTAACTTTTCAAGATTCCCATAAAAATTTGCCTGAACAGTTTTTGGATCAACATAATGTCCACCTACTTTCACTCTTTCCCCAACTCTAATTTGAGAAACTTCTGTATTGGTTAATCCTAGAAAGATTAAATGAATATCATAACCTTCATCTTTAAATCTTTTAGGAATATCCCAAGTTGCATCATTTGTAAAATGACCTTCATAAGCAAAATTACTTTTATTTAAAATTGTCCCATCTACCAAAGAATTAAATGTATCGTTTACAAAAGCAATTGCAATTTTCTTAGCTTCCTTTATTGCAGTTATTCCGAATTTCCAAAGTTCACGTTGTTTATCTATGAATAATTTATCTCCATCAAAAACCACACAATTTTTCCTAATATAGGAAGGTAAAAAATACCCCCCTAGAGATGATTTACCTGCGCCATTTGAGCCTGTAATTATATACAGTTCGGGCATACTATGAAATTAAATGATTATCTAGTAAAATTTGCTTTGTTTCTTTAATAGAAAGTTTTTCAATTTCGATAAAATCTTTTTTTGAATCATCCAACATTACTAAAGACATAGAGCCGTCAGGGTATTCAAAGTAACACTGGTAATCTGGAAGCCCAGAAACATTAATCATAAAAGGAAAGCCCATAGCAAATTTTTCTTTTCGCAAATTTCGCAAAGCTATGATTCCAATATTTTCTTTTTGAAGTGTTTGAGACATATTTCAAATTTACGAAAAATACATTTAAAATTCAGAATATTAATGGTGAATTTCTTCACCTATTTTTTTAACAAAACGTAATCTAGTAACCGATAAAAGCTAAATAGATATTCACCCGCTGAAGAGCTATCGGATAGAAGCGGCACCGGAGCGATAGCGGAGGTACAGCGAATAGCCGCAACCAATGTTCAGTAAAGGTAAGCTGCTCACAACCCCAAAGAAAAACGATTGATTTAAAAAGATGTCAAGCTGAGCTTGTCGAAGCTGGTGCTATTCGGAAACGAGTTGTATTTATAATTAACCCGTCTTCAACAAGCTCAAACTGACATTTCATTATTCGATATTTTGGTTTAAGGGATGCCAACTTCTAAAAAGTTGGCATCCCTTAAAACTTTGAACCTTCAACCTTCAACTTTCAACCTTCAACTTTCAACTTTCAACTTTCAACTTTTAACCTTCAACTTTCAACTCATTTCACCACCTCTACCCATCTTCCATTACTTGCAGCAGAAATTGTATTATCGTACATGGCCCAGCAATCTGTTGCTGCTAAAAAATAACGCCCAGGGTACGAGGCATTCAGTTGTACATAAAACGTAAGCGTTTCATTTTGCCGAATACCAAAATAGCTGTAAACCCTATCATCACGTACATCTTGGTATTCACTTGCAGATGATTTAAATGCACCTTCTCCATCCATCATACGTGGATTTAAAATTTCCCAACCACTTGGAAAAATTTGCGACAATGCCATTTGCGCATAATATTTACTGCCAGTATTTTTAATGGTAACTTTTGCTATAAAATCAGTGCCTTGTGTAAGTTTTGAAATATCTACTGCCGTTCCATTTTGTGAAATGTAAGCAATATTCATACCCAGCCCTGCAGAACTACTAGCGGTTTTTAAAGTATCGCCTGTAAGTGGTTGGCCCTGTGTAATAATTTTTACATACAAAATATTAGTACCACTGTTTGTTATGGAAGCCGCATTGTTACCATCTTTCAGGGCAATAGGCAATTGCTTTACATACGAACTTGCATTAATACTTTCTGCCTTGCCTGCAAGATTTGCACTTGCTATTATTTTAGCCCCACTTGCATTTTTACCACAATATTTTGCAATGGCTATTAAACTATAGGCAGTGGTTTGTGTGCTGTACCAACTGTCTTCCGAAAGTTTTGCTGCTACTTCTGTAAGTACCGTTGCAGCTTGTTGCTTTCTTCCAAGTAGCGTGAGCGTTTCTAATACAATTGCTTGATCTCTCAAGTTTGAACCATAAGTAAAACCTGCGGTGGCTCTTTGTGTAAATGTAGTCGGCAAGCCTGCAATTAAATCTACTGCAATATTATCTTGCCCTGCTAGTTTGTATGCAGCTGCAAGTTTCCATTTTGCTTCAGGCGATAAATACTTAAACTCACGTAACCTATTCATGGCACCCATTTCAGCAGATTTAGACAATGCTAAAGTATAGAGCCTATAAGCCTGTGCTAAGTCGCCTCCATAAAAATTTGTAGTGCTTGGTGCCCACGCATTTGCTTTTCCTTTTTGGTAATTTTTCCATTGATTGAGCAAATTATCGCTCACTACATATCCATTGTTTTGTGCTTCTATTAAAAAATGTCCTGCATATGTACTGCCCCAATCATCACTTACATTTGCACCTTGCCAATATCCAAATCCACCATCTGCTCTTTGAAAATTATTTATTTTTGAAATGGCCACTTTTACATTTCTATCAATACTTGCTTTTTGAAAATCGGATAAATCTGTTAATTGATTCAACACCAATTGTGGAAATACAGAAGATGTGGTTTGCTCTATACAACCATGCGGATATTCAATTAAATAACTCAATCGTTTTTGCAAATTCATAGATGGAATACTTGAGATTTCCATAACAGATGTGCCCGCAGCTGCAATACCAATAGGCGATACAGCTGCATCCCATTTCTCCCCGGGCTGCAAAGTTATTTGTTGTACATTGGTAATGGTAGGGTTTGGATTGCGCACATCCAATTCTATTTCATCCATGGCATTTTCACCACTACTACTTGCACTTACTTTCATTTTGCCAATTCCCACTGCATTTTTTACACGCACATCAAAATAAGCCAATTGCTCTCCTACTTTATCAAAAGTTAATGTTTGTGTAGTTGGACCAACCATTTCTAAAAAATTATTGGGTTCCATTTTTACAGTTACATTTTTGATATTATTTTCCATAGCAAAAACAGTAACAGGTAGTTTAATTGTTTCGCCCGGTGAAAGAACACGAGGCATTGTTGCCAATACCATCAAAGGTTTTTTTACTGTCACCGTTTTTTCTGCAAAACCGTACGTGCCGCTGTGAGCCGCTACCACCATGGTTCTTACAGAGCCAATATAATTTGGCATCATAAAAGTTTGCGTTTGTGTTTGTCCGCTACGCAATGTAAATGGCCCAATATATTTTACCACAGGTTTAAAACGATTGGCTTTTTTTTCTTTCACAGGTCCTGCATCTTCATCACCACCAATGGTAAGTATTCTTTCTAAATCGCCGCCCCATGCACCTATCACTTGGTCAAACATATCAAAACTTTTTACACCTAATGCCTCTCTTGCATAAAACGCAGCATGTGGATCAGGTGTTTTAAAACGAGTAAGGTCTAGCA
>JAYSWO010000058.1:0-5932 GCA_043717975.1 Ferruginibacter sp.
GGGCAGTGGGCAGTGGGCAGTGGGCAGTGGGCAGTGGGCAGTGGGCAGTGGGCAGTGGGCAGTGGGCAGTGGGCAGTGGGCAGTTAAATTTGCGATGTTCAAGTTACGAAAAAATCTTCAAATTATAACAAACCTTCAACCTTGAACCTTCAACCTTCAACCTTGAACCTTGAACCTTGAACCTTGAACCTTCAACTCCCTAACTCCGTATCGCCACCACCGGATCTAACTTGGCCGCTTGTCTTGCAGGTATAATGCCGGCTAAAATGCCTACAACAATACAAATTATCACCGTTGCTATCATTAATGGTATAGAAATAAATACAGGGAAATTAAGAGGGCCAGATAAAACCAAAGTAAGCAACCATACAAAAAACAATCCGATTGCTCCGCCAATAATGCACATCAGTGCAGCTTCCATTAAAAATTCTAGCAATATAGATGAGCTTTTTGCGCCAATTGCCTTCTTTAACCCAATAATGGATGTTCTTTCTTTTACAGTAACAAACATAATGTTGGCAATGCCAAACAAGCCTACAATAAGACTGATACCGCCAATAAAACCACCAACGATATTTAGTGTACCAAAAAAGCCTGATATTGCTTTACTAAATGCTTCTACACTATTCAAGGAAAAATTATCTTCCTCTCTAGGACTAAGCCTCCTTATCTGCCTCATTATACCACGTAATTCTTGATATAAAGCATCTGTAGAAACACCTGTTTTGCCATTAGCAATTAATATGGGATTCGAGGTTTTCTCATCAAAAATTTGTTTGCAAAATTTGTAAGGCATCATGATACAATTGTCGTAGTCCCATCCAATAAAATTTTTACCTTCTTTTTTTAATACACCCACAATAGTAAGTCGTTTACCTTTTATCTCCACTTGCTTACCTTCAGCTCTTTCTGCAGAGCCAAATAGCTTTTCCGCATTCTCAAACCCTATTAAACATACGCTACTGGCCATTTCAAATTCTGAAGATGAAAAGTAGCGGCCATTCAAAAAATCCAAAGGCTGTATAGCTATTTGTGCTTCATTTATACCATACACAGATACGTTTTGTAGCATATCACTTTTATGAGATAAACTCCCGCCAGTTTGGAGTAAAAAAGTAATATCTTTTGTAAGTTCTGATCTTTCTTTTATCATATCTTGCTCTTCGTATTTCATTACAGGCCTTGCCCTCATTTTCCACCAAGGTTTGTCTGGCCCACCGCTATAGTCCCATTTGTCAATATAAATCGTATTGCTACCAAGCCCATTTACCTCGTTTTGTATATTATGCTCCAAACTGTTTACCGTAGCCAATACACCAATAATACAAAATATACCAAATGCAACACCGGTAAGGCTTAGCGCCGTTCTTGTTTTATTTACACGAAGTTCTTGAAACGTTAATCGCAATGAATTTGATAATATGCTTAGCATTTTCGCCATGGGTCAAAGTTAAGAATAAATAATGCGTAGCACTCTCCAATGAAATACTTAAAATACCGTTTATACTTTTTTTGTCCAAGCAAAGAAGCAGCTATGGGCAGCATCGTTGTGTCACTCACTTCATCCACATACCAATTTTCATCTTTTATTATGCAATAGATAAAGCAATATCGATTATGCATTCTGAACGTCGAATTTTGAACCTTGAACTTTCAACTTTGAACCTTGAGACCGTATTCCTACCTTTGCGCACGCAAAAAACAACCATGAAGTATTCAGCAGAAATAAATAGAAGAAAAACATTTGCCATTATATCTCACCCCGATGCAGGTAAAACTACACTTACAGAGAAATTTCTCTTGTTTGGAGGAGCCATACAAACTGCAGGTGCCGTAAAAAGTAATAAGATAAAAAAACATGCCACATCCGATTTTATGGAGATTGAGCGCCAGCGTGGAATATCTGTTGCTACTTCTGTAATGACATTTGAGTATGATGGACATTTAATAAACCTGCTAGATACACCTGGGCATAAAGATTTTGCGGAAGATACGTTTCGTACGCTTACAGCGGTGGATAGTGTGGTATTGGTAATAGATTCTGTAAATGGGGTAGAACCACAAACAAGAAGGCTGATGGAAGTAATTTCCATGCGTAAAACGCCAGTAATTGTTTTTATAAATAAAATGGATAGAGATGGCAAAAACAGATTTGATTTATTAGAAGAAATAGAGAATGAATTAAAAATACAATTGCATCCAATGACGGTGCCAATAAATAGCGGTAAAGATTTTAAGGGTGTGTATGATTTACATAAAAAAAGCTTGGTGTTGTTTACCGCAGGTACAAAAGCAAATGATGAAGCCGTGGTAGAAATTACCGACCTTAACGATAAAATATTGGATGCAAAGGTTGGCGAAAAAGATGCCAACACTTTAAGAGAAGATGTAGAATTGATAGATGGTGTGTATGGAGAATTAAACAATGAAGATTATTTAAGTGGAAACGTAGCGCCAGTATTTTTTGGCAGTGCGGTAAATAATTTTGGTGTAAAAGAAATGTTGGACACTTTCGTACGCATAGCACCTACGCCACGCCCACGCCATACTACCACAAGAGATATTTTACCCGAAGAAGAAAAGTTTAGTGGATTTATTTTTAAAATACACGCCAACCTAGATCCTAAACATAGAGATAGAATTGCTTTCTTACGTGTATGTAGTGGCAGGTTTGCACGCCACACCTATTACAACCATGTGCGTTTGGAAAAAGACATGCGCTTTACCAATCCATATAGTTTTTTAGCTCGACAAAAAGATGTGATCGAAGAGGCATACCCCGGCGATGTGGTTGGTTTGTTTGATACAGGAAATTTTAAAATTGGGGATACGTTTACCGAAGGGGAAAATTTTTATTTTACGGGGATACCTAGTTTTTCGCCAGAGATATTTAAGGAAGTGGTAAATAAAGATCCATTAAAAACCAAGCAGCTAGAAAAGGGCTTGAACCAATTAACAGATGAAGGTGTAGCACAATTGTTTACACAATTTGGGGGTAATAAAAAGATTATTGGTTGTGTGGGCGAATTGCAATTTGAAGTAATACAATATCGCTTATTACAAGAGTATGGCGCATCTGTACAAATGAATTCGTTGCCTTTTTTTAAAGCCTGCTGGCTTACAGCCAAAGATCCTAAAAAATTAGAAGACTTTACAAAATATAAACAAGCCAATATTGCCGAAGATAAAGATGGCAATGTGGTTTACCTTGCACAAAGTGAGTGGTTTTTAAACACAGAAATTTCTAATAATCCAGATATTACTTTTCATTTTACGAGCGAGATGAATAAGGTGTAAAATGGTTTGTTCATATTTTAAATGTTAAGTGTAAGGACTAAATAATTGTCTTGAAATTTCTCCCATAATAAATATAAATTATAATGGTACTGTATCAGTTTTGGTAAAAAGTATTTCAATAAAAAAGCCGCACCATTGGTGCGGCTTTCAAAAATTAAATTATATTCTTAGTTCTTCTTTGCCAGTTGGCCATTCAAAATCATTTTATTTAATATTTTTACAGACTCATCTACATAAATATCTTCGGCTACTCTTTTTACAAATCTATTATTGATGGCAGCTTTTTCTTTGGTTTTATTAGCTTCTAATGTATCTGCAATTATATTTCTTACATCCATAGCTTTCGATAATTTATAAGCTGCTTCCATTTCTTTGTATACTGAATTTTGCTGAGCTTGCTCATAAGTATACTGTTTCAAATTAAGACTAAATTGCTTGTCATATCCTTTTTTAAGCCATTCTACATTCAATTTAATTTTATTAAAATTTGTATTATTAGAAGTTTCTGTGTTAGCGCTAGCAATAACTGAACTAATGTCTGCAGTACTTACCCAAGGCTTATATTCCACTTGTGGTATTTCATCCCACTTTAATGCGTAATTATTATCTTTTTCACGAAACTTGTAGTATTCCATTCCATCAGGTAAAACTACATCGGGTGTTACACCTTTTATTTGTGTAGCGCCACCATTTATTCTGTAAAATTTTTGTAGTGTAAGTTTAAGTGAGCCTAAATCTTCTGATTTATTTGTGCCTTGCGATACACTTTCATTTTCTGGATTAAGGGGTATGGCTCTTTGTACGGTTCCTTTTCCATAGCTACTTGTACTGCCAATAATTACACCTCGCTTATAATCCTGTATAGCAGCAGCAAATATTTCTGATGCGGATGCACTTCTTTCGTTTACCATTACGGCAAGCGGACCTGTATATTGCACTGTTTTATCTCTATCTCTCAAAATAGTTGGCTTGTCATCTCTACTTTTTACTTGCACTATTGGGCCATCTTCAATAAACAATCCCGCCATTTGTACCACATCGTATAGAGACCCACCACCATTATCTCTCAAGTCTAGCACGATACCTTCTACATTTTCTTTCTTCAATTTTTCTATTTCTTTAGCTACATCTCTAGCACACCTTGGGCCATCAGGTTTTTGAAAATCAGCATAAAATTCTGGTAAATAAATGTACCCAATTTTATGTTGGCTGTTTATGATTACAGATTTTGCAAACGTTTCTTCAATATTTATTTCATCTCTCAATAGCGAAACAACTTTTATACTACCATCTACTTTACGTACCGTTAGTTTTACTTCAGATCCTTTTTCAGCACCACGTATCAGCTTCACAGCATCTGGTACGGAGTAACCTGTTACATCAATGGCTTCTCCTTTTCCTTGAGCAATTTTTATAATTTCATCGTTTTCTTTAAGCTCCCCACTTCTCCATGCTGGCATACCACTTATCAAACTCGTTATTTTTATTTTTCCATCTTCTTCTTTTAATTGTGCCCCTATGCCATAAAAACTTCCTTTCATAGATTCATTAAAACTACGCATATCTATAGGTGCAAAATAATCTGTATGAGGATCCATACTGCCCGCAATACCATTCACAAAAACACTGAAATTTTCATCTAATGTTTCTCTACTCTTTTTTGTAGTAGTGTAACGATCCATTTGTTTTTTTATAAATTCTCTAGCTTCTCTTTCTAGTGTACTGTCTGCTTTATAAACAAAGTCCTTCTTTGTTTTTCCTTTGTTTCTTTGTTCAAGTAAATCTGCGTATTTGGTTAGTGTCATATATTTCATCCGCTTTCTCCACATTTCTCTACGCTCTACTTCATTTTTAGGGAAAGATAATTTTTGTGCATCCATTTCTATAGATTCCTCCACAGTAAAATCAAATGGCTTGGCAAGAATCCCTATATATAAATTATTTACTTCGCTTTGTCTTTTAATATACAAATCGTGTATAGCATAAAAAGATTTTAGCTCGGCACCATGTATTTCATCATCAATACTATTTTCAAATATTTTTAAAGAATCAATATCTGTTTGAAAAAAAATATTTTTTTCTCCATCCAAATCTTCTTCAAATCTTTTAAGCACTGCTTTACTAAAAGCATCATCAATCTTTTTTGGACTGTAATGACCTTCTTCTAATAAAATGCCTACATTTTTAAGGATTTTTGCATGTTTGGTTTTTGGGTTTTCATTGCTACTCCCTTCATTTTTACCTTGAGATTTAAAAGCAATAAACAGACTTGCGCATACGAGCACAAGTACCACAGGTATAAATTTTTTACTCATCATAAATGTTGCAATTTGTTGCATAGGGTAAAATTAACGATAAAATGAACTTTTAAGATTAATTGTATAGATAAACGGTAATAATTTTTTGTTAAACGAGAGAGGAAAGTTGGCAATTAGGCAATTTGCAGTTAATAATTAGCAGTTTGTAAATAAATAGTGACTGCTTTTTGGCACAAAGGTGGAAACAATAAAGAAAAAGCCTTTTAGCAAATTGTTGCTAAAAGGCTTTAAAAGTGGGTAATCGAGGGGGCTCGAACCCCCGACCCTCAGAATCACAATCTGATGCTCTAACCAACTGAGCTACGACTACCGTTTGA
>JAYSWO010000571.1:0-17092 GCA_043717975.1 Ferruginibacter sp.
ATGCTCCTAAAATTATTTCTTAAAAAATGGCTGCGTATATTTGCATTTCAAAATAATATTTATGCAAAGAGATACTGCTTTATTTGATTTGATAAGCCAAGAAGCCGATAGACAAAAACACGGCATAGAGTTGATAGCGAGCGAAAATTTTACAAGCCCACAAGTAATGGAAGCCATGGGTACTTGCCTTACGAATAAATATGCAGAGGGCTATCCTGGCAAAAGATATTATGGCGGCTGCGAAGTGGTAGATGAAGTGGAGCAATTGGCGATAGATAGAATAAAAAAAGTATTTAATTGTGCATATGCCAATGTGCAACCACACAGTGGTGCACAAGCCAATGCTGCATTGATGTTGGGTATTTTACAACCTGGCGATGCAATATTAGGATTAGATTTGAGTATGGGTGGACACCTTACACACGGCTCACCTGTAAACTTTAGTGGCAAATATTATAAGCCGCATTTTTATGGTGTGGTAAAAGAGACAGGCTTGATAGATTATAATATGTTGGAAACAAAAGCTCGTGCAGAAAAACCTGCTTTGATAATTTGTGGCGCATCTGCATATAGCAGAGATATTGATTATGCAAGAATAAGAAAAGTGGCAGATGAAGTGGGTGCATTTGTATTGTGCGATATGGCGCATCCTGCAGGTATGATAGCTGCTGGATTGTTAAGTTCGCCTTTTGAGCATTGCCATTTTGTAACGAGCACTACGCACAAAACGTTGCGTGGCCCAAGGGGTGGCATTATTTTAATGAAAAAAGATTTTGAAAACCCAATGGGGTTGAAAGATATGAAAGGCAACGTGCGCATGATGAGCAATGTGATAGACATGGCTGTTTTTCCTGGTACGCAAGGTGGGCCATTGATGCACGTAATAGCTGCCAAGGCTGTGGCTTTTGGCGAATTGCTTACTGATGAATTTAAAAACTACATGCAGCAAGTTCAAAAAAATGCACAAGCCATGGCTACGGCGTTGATGGCTAGAGGTTATCAAATTATTAGTGGTGGTACAGATAATCACTTAATGTTGATAGACCTGCGTAATAAAAATATTAGTGGTAAAAAAGCACAAGAAACGTTGGATAGAGCACACATTACTTTAAACAAAAACTCTGTACCGTTTGATGATAAAAGCCCGTTTGTAACAAGTGGTATTCGTATTGGTGTGCCTGCAATAACCACTCGTGGAATGAAAGAAGCTGATATGGAAAAAGTAGTGGTGCTTATTGATAGAATAATGATGGATATAGATAATGAAGAAACAATAAATGCTGTAAAGGCGGAAGTGCATGAAATGATGAAGGGGTTTCCGTTATATAGTTAGCACTTGGCAATGAGCAGTTAGCAAAGGGCAATTTGCAGTTGGCAAAACAAACTTCTAAACAACTAAACTTTCTAAACTAATTTTAAATGATACAACGTATTCAAACCATTTGGTTTTTGCTTGCTACATTATGTATTTTTTTAACCATGCAGTTTTCTACTTATGCCGGTGCTGATGCAGAAGGGATGATGCATTTAATAAAAGGTACAACCAATACTTTTTTGGTAATCACAACTTCTGTTGTAGGCGTTGTCTCAATGATAGCCCTATTTTTATTTAAGAATAGAAAGCTGCAAATACGCATTGCATTATTGGCAGTTGTAATAGAACTAGTTTTATTATTTTTTTATTATAAAGAAATACATGCACTATTAGGTAGTGGTGCATTTGCTGTAACTGCATTGTTACACGCAGGTGTAATTATATTTTTGTTGCTTGCAGCCAATGCAATTAGTAAAGATGAAAAATTGATTAAGGATAGTAATAGACTTCGATAAATTTTATGTATCCGCTATTCCTTAAAATTAGATTGTTCTTATTAAGAATTACAAATGCGCCACTGCTTGTTATAGAAATAAAGAATGGCATTTCTAAAAAGATAATGGGTAATGTAAAAAGCAGTTTTTTGGCAGATTGTGTTGAAATTTGTGAAAGAAATAACTTGAGCAACGGTTTTTTATACGCAACAAAAAGCGATTATGGGCATCCTGTTCTAAAAGGATCTATGGAAATACCAACTGAAATATTACAACAATTTAGAAACACTTGGGGGTTTAATTTTTAGTTTCTCCTATAAAAACTATCCAAGTTTGCATCGAATTTGAAAACATTTATTACAAAAAATGTTTCAAATATTTTAAATACTATTAATTTAATTTGCTGTAGGGCAACGATATCTACTAAGGTTAAATGAAATACCTATCTCACCAATGATATATTGATCTCTTTGTTTGCTAAATCCTCGTTGTTGACCGCCTTGAAAAAAGGGTTTACCATTTATTTCATAACTACGATCTGATAATAATTGTGCTTCTGATAAAGATCCATTAGGGCCAGGGTCTAAAACATTTAAAGGAACATAGGTTTTACTTACATCATCTAAATAATCTGTGCTAGTAAAGCGATGCGCTACTTCAAAAGAAATATTCATTTTTTCAGTAAGGTTATATTTTAAACCTACTCCGAAGGGTATTATTAAAGCAGTTGTAGAATAGGGTGTTCTACCAAGATATCCTTTTGTTTGCCCTTCAGTACCTAATTGACGAAGATTGTATTTTTGACCATCAAGGTATGCATAAGGATCAAAATTCATTACCCCAATACCTAATGTAACATACGGTGTAAAATTATGCTCTGGCATTTCAGGTACAAACTTAAAAAAATTAAAGTCTCCTTGTAGCGTTACCTCATATATGTTTGTATTGAAACTTAGGTTTCTTAAGCGTTGAAATTCATTTTTGCTATAGATATCACTATACCCGAGCTGAGCAAAATGCCCTGCTAATCTTAAAGCTACATAATTGCCAAATTGCTTACGAAAGAAAACGCCTACAGCAGGTTTAGGTCTGTTAAAGGATGCTCTAGTGTTTAAATCACCAAAATAATGGGCGCCGCCTATGGTAGCTCCAAATTCTCCTGTGTGAACGGTCTCCCAATTTAACTGGGCAAAAGCTCCCGTTGAAAATACCATTGCTATTACGATACTGAGTATGATACGATTCACTGTATTGGTTTAAGAGTTTATTGTTTGTTATATAGCAAAACGCTATAATGGCAGATTAATTGTGTGCAAATTACAGAAATGTTTTTATTAATTAATCTATAAGGACACAAATATGGCAGCGTGGTAAAAAATTTAACAAGTAAATATTAAAAAAACACAACTTTTGCCAATAAAATTACATTTAATGTTGATAAGCAAATAACTAAACAGATGAAGCTACCTTGCCTTTTCTAGCCTTAGGCCAACACTCATAATATTCTCTAGCGGATTATCCCTCATTATTTGGGCAATACTAAAACTATAATTTCCTTTTTTTAAAGGTAATTGAGCTATTGGTTTCCTAACTTCCAAAATATCATTCATGCCTACTCCTTCCCACCCTTGTGCATCTGTGCTTACAAGGCTAAGGTTATTTCTTTTCGTTTTCATATTATCTCCAGGCTCCTGTAACCCTATATTGAGCCAAATATTATTATACGCATATGCATCTGTATGCCTAAGTACAACAAATACATTGTATAAGCAAGTAGTATCCGTTATGTTAAATACTCCTGTGGCTTTAAAATTATTTTGCCATTTTAAATTTGGGATGGTTGTATTTTTCTCAAACAACTCTATTTCACTACATCCACTTAAGAAAGAAATTATTATCAAAAAAACGAATGCATCCTTTATACAATATATTTTTTTACAAATCCGCATCTTTTTTTCTTTTAAACTTTTTACGCTCTTTATTTTTTCTATCAATTACAAAACATTCAATATCTGTTCTTTAGCCTTTTCCAATTCATCCTTCATGGTTACCACACATTTTTGTATGCCAGCATCGTAAGCCTTGCTCCCGGTAGTATTTATTTCTCTGCCTATTTCTTGTAGCAAAAAGGATAATTTCTTACCCTTACCATCTTCATTATTATTCAATATTTCTGCAAAATATTCGCAGTGCTGCCTTAGTCTTATTTGTTCTTCATGTATATCTATTTTTTCCATGTAATAAATAAGCTCTTGCTCCATTCTATTGTTGTCAATATTTTCTTTGCCCACATTTTCTTCAAGCAAAGTATTTATTTCATCCCTTATTTTTTTCTGCCTGTTTGGTACAAGTGCCAATATATTTTCTTCTTCCGTTTTAATATTTGCTATGCGCTGCAATAAATCTTTTTCTAAAGATTTTCCTTCTTCAACTCTATGGTTATTTAATTCTTTAATGGCAGATAATAACACTTCAGAAAAAGCACCAAAATCTTTTTCATTCAACACATCGTTGGATGGTGTAACTACTTCAGGCAATCGAAGTAATGAACTTAATACTGCATTGGTATCAATATCTAATTCTTGCGCCAAAGTTTTTATTTGCGCATAATAAGCTTTTATTAGATCTGTATTTATTACTACAGGTTTAGCTGTGCCATTTTGTTTAATGTTCACATAGCAATCTATTGTGCCACGTATAAGATTTTCTTGCAAAGTATTTCTTATTTCAAACTCATATGGTTTCAACAATGGCGGCAATTTTAATTGCAGTTCAAATTGTTTTCCATTCAAAGCTTTTACTTCTACCAAAAAAGTTTTTTCACCTTCAGTTTGTTCTGCTCTTCCAAAGCCGGTCATAGATCGTAGCATACGGTAATTATTTGCTTGCAATATAACTTTTTATTACACTAAAAAATAAATATTACAAATCGATTATTAAAGAACCATTTTTTATGATACATTTTCTATTAAAATAAATATTTTTTTGGGTAGTATTTATAAACAAAAAACCCAACTTTTTTGAGTCGGGTTTTTTTATATATATGGGTTAGTAAGTACAGGGATAGTGAATCCCTACACAATATTAAAATTTATTTTTACACTACGAAAATTTTCTGGCAATTATTTTATACACAATTTTTTGAGCGTTGTGGATAAGAGGACTTAATATTTACAACTATATTTTTAAATACAATAAAATGTTTGCAATTTATAAATTTTAAAATAATAATAATCATCCGAAACACATATTAATAAAGGGTTTCAATAACGCATGTTTTTTATTTCGAAAATAAATAGACATTTTATGGTTGCAAAATTTTGACTAAATTATTTTCCGTTTATAAAAAAATAGTCAAAAAAATAATTCTAAAAAAAACTTGAATAATATTGAATTTATACAATTTTCTTACAAATCATCGTATCTTAAAAAAAAAACGAATTACCTTCGCAGCACAAAAAAGTAAATGTATTATGCATAAATCATCTATAAATATTGATATATTATTAGACCCAGATAAGGTACCTGAAAGCATAAACTGGAATGCCAGTGATAGTAGTGCAGAAATGGCCCAAAAAGCAAAAGCGATGTGTATTGCTTTTTGGGATGCTGCAGATAAAACAGCTATGCGAATAGACCTTTGGACAAAAGATATGATGGTAGATGAAATGGGGGAATTTTTTTATCAGATGTTTTATACCATGAGCGATACTTTTTTGCGTGCTACAAAAAATACAGAGCAAGCAAATGAGATAAAAGCATTTTCAGAGGCATTTATTAAAAAGTTTAGAGCGGCGCAGGTGAAAGACAATAGTATTTAGTACTTAGTATTGAGTACTTAGATAGCTCTCAATATTTCAAAAACTGTTTTATCTTTAAGTTGTTTATTTGTTTAAACTAAAAATCGCTAATTTGCTATATAAATTTCACCAACAATATTTCTTAAATAGGGCACTTTATTACAGACCAATCTCAATATAAGTACTCAATACTAAATACTTTCCTTATGAATTTAGAAACAAAAATAATGGGCGAAATGAAAGACGCCATGAAAGCAAAAGATGAAGCTACCCTTCGTGCATTGCGTGCCATAAAAGCAGAAATTATAAAAGCAAAAACCGACCCAGGTGCCGGTGGAGAAATAGATGAAGCAACAGAGCAAAAGTTTTTACAAAAAATGGTAAAACAGCGCAAAGACTCTTTGGATATTTTTGAAAAACAGGGTAGAGAGGATTTAGCTGCTAAAGAAAAAGAAGAACTAGCCGTTATCCAACGTTTTTTACCTGCACAAATGAGTGAAGAAGAAATAACTACGGCTATAAAACAAATTATTGCTGATACAGGAGCAAGCTCTGCAGCTGATTTAGGAAAAGTAATGGGTGTAGCTAGCAAACAATTGGCCGGTAAAGCTGATGGCAAAGCCATTAGTAGCATTGTAAAAACGCTTTTATCCTAACCAAAAATAACCCATGTTTATAGATGCAATATGTATGGTATTAATAGGGCTTGCTTGCTACAAAGGCTACAGCAAGGGTTTTATTATTGCCATATTTTCTGTGCTGGGTTTTATTGTGGGGCTGGCAGCAGCATTAAAATTATCAACAACGGTAGCTGCAAAATTATCCGTTCATACAGATTTTGGAAAGTGGTTGCCTGCACTTTCTTTTTTATTGGTTTTTTTGGGTGCTGTGTTTTTGGTAAACCTGGCTGGTAAACTCATACAAAAGACATTTGAAACAGTAATGCTAGGTTGGGCCAATAGATTAGCAGGTGTATTATTATATGTATTGTTGTATAGCATTATTTTTAGTGTATTTGTTTTTTATGCAGTACAACTTCATTTTATAAATAACGATAGTGTAAATGCTTCGGTAACTTATCCATACTTACAGCCATTGGGGCCAAAAATAATTGGTGGGTTTGGAGTTGTTATACCTTGGTTTAAAAATATGTTTACGGAATTAGAGCAATTTTTTGGCGGTTTTGCCCAAAAATAAAAATGGATGGTAATAATATCTTCTTCATTAGATTCTATAATAAAAGAAAAAAATCAATTTATATAAGAGACAAAGCCTCTTTTTTGAGGGAAACAACGTATTTTAGCAATTCACAGAACTATACTTTAGCAGGATGGGATACGATATAAAACAAGACGGAAAATTTTCATTCATAGAAGAGGGTAATGGTGAAACCTTGATGCTGCTGCATGGTTTGTTTGGTGCGCTTAGTAATTTTCAAGATTTAATAGAGCATTTTAAACAACAATATAAAGTAGTAGTGCCTCTTTTACCCTTACTTGATATGGATTTATTGCACACCAGTGTAGGCGGATTAGAAAAATTTGTGAATAAATTTATTGAACATAGGGGCTATACGGGAATCCATTTATTAGGCAATTCTCTTGGAGGGCATGTTGGGCTAGTGCACATATTAAAACATCCTGAAAAAATAAAATCACTTATACTTACCGGAAGCTCTGGCTTGTTTGAAAACGGTATGGGTGATACTTACCCAAAGCGTGGAGACAGGGAATACATAAGAAACAAAACCGCTTATACTTTTTACGATCCTGCCATGGCTACCGATGAATTGGTAGATGAGGTGCTAGAAATAACCAGTAATAGAATGAAGGTTATTAAAATTATAGCATTGGCAAAAAGTGCCATTCGCAATAATTTAGGAGAAGAATTAAAAGCTATAAAACAGCCTACTTGTCTTATTTGGGGCAATAATGATAATGTAACACCAGCATTTGTGGGGGAAGAGTTTCACAAGCTTATTCCTAATAGTGAATTGCATTTTATAGACAAATGTGGCCATGCCCCTATGATGGAAGTGCCAAAGGAGTTTAATGTTATTTTAGAAACTTTTTTGGCAAAAGTAAAATCTCCTGCAACAGTTTAACGAATTCTTTTGTCTTTAATACAATAAACCAATACGAATATTAGTTTACTTTGTATAAAATCTACGTGAATGCTCACAAAAGACCTTATTAATAACAATATTCCAAGGCTGCAATTGCAAGATAGTGTGGGCAAGGCTTTGCAATTAATAAACGATTTTCGCATTTCACATTTACCTGTAGTGTCAGATGAAACTTTTCTTGGTTTAATAAGTGAAGATGACTTGCTTGATGCTGAAGATGAAAAACTGCCAATTGAAGTACTCCAAAATAATTTTTTGCAAGCAGCTGTGCCAGATAATGTACATTTTTTAAACGCTGTAAGTAGTAGTATCCAATTTGACACGACTGTAGTACCCATTGTTAGCAATGCAGATGAATATGCTGGAGCCATTACTACATCAGATTTGTTAAAGACATTAGGCAATTTTTCTGGCGCAGATGAAATTGGCGGTTTGATTGTGTTGGAGATGGAAAGAACTCAATTTGCCATTTCGGAAATAAGTAGAATCGTAGAAAGCAATGATTGTACTATTTTACACTTAAACACCACTGTGCATCCATTAACTGGTTTGCTTACTGTTACCTTACATATAAACAAAAGAGAAATAGCCTCCGTAATAGCTACATTTGAAAGGTATGAATACTCAGTCGTTTACTCCTTTGGCAATGAAAAATTTGAAAACGAAATTGGTAGTAATTATCAAAATTTGATGAACTATTTAGATATTTAAATTTTCTCCGACAACTTTTCACAAATAGAATGCGTAAATTGATATATTTACGTTTACAATTTTGTGTATATATGCTTAAAATAATATCGGTATTTATTTTGTGTTGTTCTGTATGTTGCATTATACCAAATAGCATTTTTGCACAATCTATCATAGTAGATGTACAAAAAGATGATACTAGTCTTATAAAAATATCTTCTATAAAAATTACTGGCAATAAACGTACAAAAGGATATATAATAGAAAGAGAGATGCAATTTAGAGCAGGAGATTATCTAAAAAAAGAGACGCTTACCGCATCATTGAAACAAGCTAAAACACAAATTTACAATACCAATTTATTTATTGATATAAAGATAGATTCGTTGGTATTGCCAGACACAACTTTACAGGTAAATGTGCTTGTAAGAGAGCGATGGTACATTTTTCCAACCCCACAATTTTCTTTGGTAGATAGAAGTTATAAAGAATGGATAAAAACATTTAATGCAGATTTAAATAGGGTGGTATACGGCATCGATTTTACACACTACAATTTTAGTGGAAGAAGAGACCAACTAAGCATTACGCTTTTGAGTGGATATGCAAGAAATATTTCTTTTAGTTATAGTTCGCCATACAGCAATAGTAAGCTAACAGAAGGTTTTAGTATATCTGCAAGCATTACGCAAAATAAAGAAATAGGATTTAATACAAGCTATGATAATAAACCGTTGGTATTTAACAAAGGCAAAGATTTAATCTATACCAAAGAAGGATTTGTAAGAGATAATTATCAACTAGATGGTTCTTACTCTTGGCGCAGAGGTTATTTTAAAAGAACGGGCGTATCGTTGGGCTTAAACTATTTACTGGTAAACGATAGTATAACGGATGTAAAATATAACCCCAATTATTTTGGAAACAATAATACCAAACAATTTTTTACGGATATTAATTTTGGGGTGGCTTATGCAAATACGGATAAAAATGCTTACCCATTAAGTGGATTAATATACAATTATGGTGTTAGCAAAAGAGGACTAGGTTTTAGTGGTGGCGTCAATAGCACCACCTTGTTTGGTTCATTTGCAAAATACATTCCTCATAAACACAATTTTTTTAGCAGCATAAAATCTGCAGGTATTTTAAAACTTCCATTTAATCAAGCTTATATAAACCAACGTGCTATTGGGTTTGGCAGTTTAAGATTACGAGGTTTAGAATTATACATCATTGATGGTGTAGCAGCATTTACTACCAACTATACATTTTCTAAAAAGCTTTTTTCTTTTAGAATACCGATTCCTTTTAAAATAAAGGCACTGCCTTATGTACCATTTACTTTTTTTGCAAAAACATATGCTGATATGGGATACAGCTATATACCACAACAATACAATACAAGGCTAAACAATCGCTTTTTATATACGGGTGGTGTAGGCTTAGATATTCTCTCTTTGTATGATTTTGTTTTTAAAATAGAATACAGTTTTAACCAATTAGGCCAAAAGGGGTTATTTTTACAGAGTGGCGGTGGAAATTGATAACCACTAATATTTCAAAAAAATGAAAATAGCGATTTATAGCAGGGGCATAGAAAACAATCAATTGAAAGATATTGAAGTGCTGATAGCAGAATTAGAAAAACATGCTGCAGAGCCAGTTTTTTTTCAAGATTTTTTTAATCAATTTTATTCTGCGGTTAAAATCCCTGGTAATTATTCCACTTTTACTTCTGACGGAGATTTAGATTCCTCCATTGACTGTATGATAAGCCTTGGTGGGGATGGCACCTTGTTAGACACTGTTACGCTTGTAAAAGATTCTGGCATTCCGGTGCTAGGCATAAACTATGGTAGACTTGGTTTTTTGGCCAGCATTGGTAAAGAAGATTTACATGTAGCCATAGAAGCACTTGTACATAGAAAATACGTATTAGATAAAAGAAGTTTATTGCACTTAGATGCAAATATTCCCATGTTTGATGATACTCCTTATGCATTAAATGAATTTACATTGCATAAAAAAGACTCCTCACCCATGATAAAAATTCATACTTATTTAAATGGCGAATTTTTAAATACCTATTGGGCAGATGGATTGATAGTAGCAACACCAACGGGCTCCACCGGATATTCACTAAGTTGTAATGGCCCTGTGGTTTTTCCTGAAAGTGCCAGTTTTGTAATTACACCAGTAGCACCGCACAATTTAAATATTCGCCCTATTATTGTACCCGATAACACCATTGTATCTTTTGAAGTAGAAGGGAGAACAGATGGTTTTCTTTGTACACTCGATAGTAGAAAAGAAATTGTATCTAAAGAAATACAATTAGCAGTAAAGAAAGAAACATTTGGTATAAACCTCATTAGGTTAAATGAAAATAACTTTTTACAAACCCTTCGTAACAAATTATCTTGGGGCTTAGATAAGCGAAACTAATTATGGCGCAAGAAAAAAATAAAATAAAACTTGTATTTTTAGTGTTTTGGATGTTGCTTGCTTATACATTGACAGCACTGGTATGGTGGTTTTATGAGTTAAATGCACAAAATCTATTAATAAGCCGTACAGAAATACAAGCGCTTGTTTTAAAAGATCCGCAGTACTTATCAAAATATAATACGATTATTGATGAGCAAAAAAGAAATATCATACAATATATTTCAGAGGGAATTGCGTTTTTTTTATTAATTATTGCTGGGGCGCTTTATATTTATAGAGGCTTTGTAAAAGAATTAAGGCTAGCAAGAGATCAGCGAAATTTTATGATGGCCATAACACATGAACTTAAAACTCCCATTGCAGTAGCAAAGCTCAATTTAGAAACTTTACAAAAACACAAATTGGCTGAAAGTCAGCAAAAGCAGATACTTAGCAATACATTGCAAGAAACAAATCGTTTGGATATCCTATGCAATAACTTACTAGTATCTTCTCAGATAGAAGCGGGTAAATATAATTTCAACAAAGTAGAGCTGCATTTTTCTGAATTGATAAATGATTGTGCAGATGAATTTATAAGGAGGTATCCAATAAGAATTTTTACGAAAAATATTGATTCAGAATTATTTGTTATTGGCGATTTTTTTTTGTTGCAAATAGCCATTAATAATTTAATAGAAAATGCCATAAAATATTCGCCAAAAGATAAGCCGATTGATATAACACTAAAAAAAGTAGAAAATTGGGCACAGCTATGCGTTACAGACGAAGGAGCTGGAGTGGCAGATACTGATAAAAATCTTGTATTTGAAAAATTTTATAGAACTGGTAATGAAGCTACAAAGAGAGCAAAAGGAACAGGACTGGGATTGTACCTAACAGGTAAAATTTGTAAAACCCATAATGGGCAAATAAAAATTGAGGATAACCCAAAAGGAGGTAGTATATTTATATTAAATATAAAACTAGAATCTTAATTTATTAAAAATGATAGAAAAAAGGATTTCCATTTTGTTAGTGGAAGATGAAGAAAACCTTCATGAAACACTTAAGTTAAATTTAGAATTGGAAGGCTACGATGTAACAAGTGCTTTTGATGGTGCGCAGGCATTAAAAACAGTAGCTAAGGAATATTTTGATTTGATAATTTTAGACGTAATGCTGCCAGAAATAGATGGGATTGTTGTTTGCGAAACAATTAGATTATCTAACACGGAAGTACCGATATTATTTTTAAGTGCAAAGAATGCAAGTGTAGATAGAGTACTTGGGCTTAAGAAAGGTGGCGATGATTATCTTACCAAACCTTTTAATTTAGAAGAGTTGTTATTAAGGGTAAGCAAGCTTATTAGCAAAAGTGGAAAGATATCCAATAAGCAAACTGTAGGGGATTTTTATGAGTTTGGAGAGAATAAAATCGATTTTAAAGCTTCAGAATCTACAAATAAACTTGGCGAAAAAATTGTGCTTACCAAAAAAGAATTAATGCTTTTAAAACTATTGATAGATAATAAAAATGAAGTAGTAACCCGAGAAAAAATTTTACAATCTGTATGGGGATATAATGTATATCCTACTACAAGAACGATAGATAACTTTATTCTCAATTTTAGAAAATACTTTGAAGAAGATAGCCGAAACCCTCGCTATTTTCATAGTGCAAGAGGTGTAGGATATAAATTTACTGATTAATATTTATTTAATTTATAGAAACAACTAATTATATTATCTTCTAATTCTTTCTCTTCCAATTATCACACTTATTTTTAGATTAACAGTAAAAAAACCATCATTATTTTTTTCAGTGCCTCTTTTTGTAGAAATAGGGTCTTTTACCAATTGCCTATCATATAATATTTCGGCAAGATCTGCTTTTTGAGGTGTTAAGCCATTTGCTGGATTTCTGAACCATGCTTTATCAATGTATGTTGTGCTTAAATCATCAAGATAGTCGGTAAAAGTTTTACGATATAATATTTCTCCCCTAAGATTAACCAATGGCGATAACTCATACTTTACACCGGCTCCAATGGGTATATTCAATTGCTGTAAAGAATAATTTTTTCTATCCGTTTCTACAAATCCTTGACCTTCTGTATGGAGTGGTTGTAAGTCAACCCAACGATTAGCTAATTTGGTTTGTGGATTAAAAGAGAAATAACCAATGCCAGCCAATAAATACGGAGAAGTTCTAGGAGGGGTTGTTTCTTTGGCAGGCCAATCAACAAAAATATATAAAGGATGTATTTCCAGCATAGCATTTACATCTGTTATGTAACTACGAAAATTTAAGTTTCTATTAAAGCGTTGTTTAGCAATATCTGTAACGCCTGCAAGTACATTATCGTTTCCAGAAACTTTACCAAATGTACCTTCCAACCTTAATGCAATGGCATTTTTATAAGCAACACTAAAAAATATGCCCCCACTAATATGGGTTTTACCCAAATTTAAATCTTTAAGAAACTTTTTTCCAATACCTTTATTCCCACCCATATCTGTAAGACAATTCATGGCATTTAAGGATATACCAGCTTCATACAAAAAAGGATTATCATAGTATTCGCCATCAAAGAAATAATATTGTGCGGTAGCATTTTTTGTACCTAAAATCATAGATGAAATTAGTGCCGCAGTAAAAAAAACTTTCTTCATTTCTATAGTTATTGGTTGTATTATAAAAACTTAAAACGTAAACCTCATACAAATAAACGCATTATTGCTGACTTTTCAAGTAGTTAAATTCATGTTTTTTAAAAAATTTACATACTTTTTGTAGCCCACACTCTCCGCATTTTGGAGACCTTGCTACACAAGTATATCTTCCATGCAAAATGAGCCAATGATGTGCTCTAAATACATATTCTTTTGGTAAATGCTTTATTAATTGTTTTTCAGCAGCATTAGGCGTTTTGGCTCCCACAGTTAACCCAATTCTAGCACTCACCCTAAATACATGTGTATCCACTGCCATGTTTGGTTGTTCATCTATTACAGAAGTTACCACATTTGCTGTTTTACGTCCTACACCAGGCAACTCAATCAATTCATCCACCGTCATTGGTACTTTACCACCGTATTTCTCTACCAATAACTTACTCATACCCGTAAGGTGCTTTGCTTTGTTATTTGGATAAGATATACTTTTTATTAACGCAAAAATATCTTCAATTGTTGCATGGCTCATTGTTAAAGCATCCGGATATTTTGCAAAAATAGCCGGGGTGGTCATATTTACCCTTTTATCTGTGCATTGAGCAGATAAAATAACCGCTACCAATAACTGAAACGGATCATCATAAATAAGCTCCGTCTCCGCCTCTGGCGAATGTTCTTGGAAATAAGCGATTATAAATTTATAGCGTTCACTAATTGTCATAAAAAAAGCCCGTATGTTGTAAGATACGGGCAAATAAGTTATTGAGGATTGCAAAAATTAACTATGTACGTGCAATTCTTCTATTGCTCGTTGAGAATAATTAAAAATATTATCCACCGAACGGTCGTCTGGGGATATCAATTTTATTGTATCAAGTCGACCTTTTGCTGTTTTAAGTTGTTCAAGTCTTTCTTGCAATTCTGTATCTTCTTCTAATTTTTGTTGTATGTGACTGCTTTTTTCAGTACTACCTTCTTTGTATAAAAACTGTATAAGATCGTCCTGTGTAATGTTAATCATAAAGTCATTTAAATCGTTAATAAATTCATCTTATAGATTAATAAACGCAACTTTCATATCATTATTGTGTTATTATTAGAATAATTTCTACAAACTGTAATTTTTAGGGAGTTTTAACAACAAATAGCTCTTCATTGTCTTTTTTCATATAAAATTTCTCCCTAGCATACTTTTCTATAGAGCCGGCATCTGTTTTTAACAAACTTAGCTCTTTTTTGGTTTCTAATATTTGTGTTTTCAAATGCTTTTCACTCGTCTTTAGTTCCTTAAGTTTACTTGTTCTAGATAAAATGAGCCCCATATCTTTTAGGTCAAAAAAAGCCATCCAAACAACGAAAGCCAATATTGTAACAATATACTTGTTTTTAAAGTAGTTAACAACTGGTTTAAATGTTTGGATGTTCATATTCAAATATAATAAAAATTGCCACGAATGCATGAATAATTTTTTAACTTTATTCACACATTCATGGCTATAAAAATTAATTACTTACCAAATTTAACTGTGTTTGAAGGATAAATGCCGCTATCCGCCAACATTTCTTCTATACGAATTAATTGATTGTACTTAGCCATACGATCACTACGACTTGCAGAACCTGTTTTTATTTGTCCGCAATTTAATGCTACCGCTAAGTCTGCTATGGTACTATCTTCCGTTTCACCACTTCTATGACTCATTATGGTATTGTATCCTGCATTTTGCGCCATAGATACTGCATTAATGGTTTCCGTAAGTGTACCTATTTGGTTTACTTTTACAAGCAATGCATTTCCTATTTCTTCTTTGATACCACGCTCTAACCTATCTACATTTGTTACAAATAAATCATCCCCTACTATTTGTATTTTTTTACCCAACGAATCCGTCATCATTTTCCAACCTTTCCAATCATCTTCTGCCATACCATCTTCAATAGATATAATGGGGTATTGCTTTACCCAACTTTCCCAATATTTTACCAATTGCTCACTCGTCATTTTCTTACCATCACTCTTATGGAAAATATATTTTTTCTCTTTGGCATTCCATAACTCACTATTTGCAGCATCCATAGCTATTCCTATTTGGCTACCTGTTTTATACCCTGCAGCTTGTATAGCTGTAAGTACCGTTTCTATTGCTTCTTCATTACTTTGTATGTTTGGCGCAAAACCACCTTCATCGCCCACATTTGTACTAAAGCCTTTCTTCTTTAACACCGTTTTTAGTGCATGAAAAATTTCTACACCCCACTGCAAACCTTCGCTAAATGTTTTTGCACCTACAGGTACCACCATAAATTCTTGGAAATCTATTTTATTATCTGCATGTGCACCACCATTTAAAATATTCATCATAGGTATAGGCAACACTTTTGCATTTGTACCACCAATGTATCTATATAAAGGAAGGTTAGCTTCTAATGCTGCTGCTTTTGCCACAGCCAAACTTACCGCTAACATGGCATTTGCCCCCAACTTGCTTTTGTTTTTTGTACCATCTAAAGCTATCATCATAGCATCAATACCTGTTTGATCTGCCACATCCCAACCGAGTAAGTTTTCTGCTAAAGTAGTATTTACATTGTTCACTGCTTTTAAAACAGACTTACCACCATAATAATTTTTTTTATTATCACGCAATTCTGCGGCCTCGTGTATGCCTGTACTTGCACCACTTGGCACAGCCGCACGGCCTAGTCTTTCGTTTTCTGTAAGTACATCCACTTCTATTGTTGGATTACCTCTACTGTCTAAAATTTGTCTTGCATAAATGGATGCGATGTAGCTCATTTGTAAATTGTTTATTGGTTGTATTATTAAATTGTTGTATTGCTTAATTGTTTATAGACCTTGCAAATTGTTACCCGCATTTTGTCTAATGCAAACTGATTGCTTCAAATTTACAAAAAATAAATTGTTTTTAAGAATGATGATTACAATTATTGACAATTTAATTACCTCAACGATTTTCTTACCAGCAGAAAAAAAGGTACAGCGTTTAACCATACCTTTTAAATATATTATCGAGAAAAACTATATAGCTACACTTTATAATGCTACAAAAATCAGCCAATAAATTTATCCGCCAAATCCCACACCTCATTCAAGACAATACGCTCCTGCCTCATATCATCTTAGTATCTTATCACAACAATGTCATCTTCTTATGTTAGATGATTTAAGCGCTGCAGTTAGAAAGCAATACTTGATGAAGTAAAAATAAAAATTGTATCAATGGTAAATGCACCTCCACTCATCACGCGACATACCCTCGCAGAGACACGGTCGGCCGCGCGCGTCCTGGTGGCTGAGGACAATCTCATCAATCAGAAACTCACCGTTCGCATGCTGGAAAAACTCGGCTTCCAATCGGATGTCGTGGGAAACGGTCAAGAAGCGCTGGCAGCATTAGCCCACGGCTCCTATGCCATCGTCCTGATGGATTGCCAGATGCCCCTCGTCGATGGATTCGAGGCAACCAGGCTCATTCGCCAACGCGAAGCGGTGACCCAAGAGGCTGCGACAGCCGACTGTCCGGCGACACACCATATT
>JAYSWO010000572.1:0-6502 GCA_043717975.1 Ferruginibacter sp.
AAAAAATTTTTACATGAATTTAATGATGTAGAGGTAACAAATGCAGATATATCATTGCATGAAAAAGTACAAGTAAAACAAGGGTTGATGATGAACTACAAAGGAATTGTTTTGGAGGTGCTTGGCAATAAAGCAAAAGTAAAAATAGATAGTATGGGCATAATTCTTACAGCCATTTTTGAACAAAAAAATTTAGAAAAAGTATAAATATTTGTAACGCCAAATATTTTTTAATAAAAAAAATAAATTCCCCTCAACTTAACAAAATGAATTTTACGGATAGAATATATGTAGCTGGCCACAATGGGCTTGTGGGCAGTGCTATTGTAAGGTATTTGCAAAAACAAGGTTATCGATATATAATAACCAGCAACTCTTCTGATTTAGATTTAAGAGAACATCATGAAGTAAAGAAATTTTTTCAAAAAGAAAAACCACAATTTGTTTTTATGGCTGCCGCAAAAGTTGGTGGAATAATGGCCAACAAAACATTAGGGGGTGAATTTATATACGACAACCTATGCGTACAAAATAATGTAATACACGAATCTTACAAAAGTGGCGTAGAAAAATTATTGTTTTTAGGAAGTAGTTGTATTTATCCAAAATTAGCTCCACAGCCAATAAAAGAATCGTATTTAATGACGGGAGAATTAGAACCTACCAATGCACCATATGCAATGGCTAAAATAGCAGGTATAGAAATGTGCAAGGCTTATAATGCACAATATGGAACCAATTTTGTGAGCGTAATGCCTACCAATTTATATGGATCTGGTGATAATTATGATTTGCAAAACGCACATGTGTTGCCATCGCTTATAAGAAAATTTCATGAGGCAAAAATAAATAATGAAAAAACAGTAACGGTATGGGGAACAGGAAAACCAAGAAGAGAATTTTTGCATGCAGATGATGCTGCTGCCGCTTGTTTTTTTATTATGCAACATTATAATGATGCTAACATTGTAAATATTGGATGTGGAGAAGACCATTCTATAAGAGAGATGGCCGAAGAGATTAAATTAATTACAGGGTTTACTGGTGACATTATTTTTGATACATCTAAGCCAGACGGCACCATGCAAAAATTATTAGACGTTACTAAAATGACTAACCTAGGTTGGAAATATTCCATTAATCTTACTGAAGGATTGCAATCTACGTACAAAGATTTTGTTACAAATTATCAATATTATATCAACAAAAAACATAGAAGTTCTGTAAAAGAAAATGTGTAGGATAGCAGGAATTATTAATACAACACTTCCTGTTTCTTCGTTAGAAAATATGGTAACACGTATGTGTGTGTTACAAAAACATGGAGGGCCAGATGATGGAGGAATATTTACCTTATCAAACGAACATTTGGTATTGGGAAATAGAAGACTCTCATTGTTAGATTTAACTTTAGCCGGGCATCAGCCCATGCATTACGGAGAGCGATTTACCATTACTTACAATGGAGAGTTGTATAATTTTATTTCTTTAAAAAAAGAGTTAGAAGCATTGGGTATGCCATTTAAAACTGGTACAGATACAGAAGTTATTTTGGCTGCATTTGCTACATGGAATACGCAAAGTTTTGCAAAGCTAAACGGTATGTTTGCTTTTTCTCTTTGGGACAACGAAGAAAAAATGCTGTACCTCGTACGTGATGCAGCAGGTATAAAGCCATTGTATTATTCTACCCATTCAAATGGCTTGGCATTTGCCTCTGAAATAAGGGCATTTGAACCTATACCATACCTGCAACAAAAATTTGACAAAGCTAGTATCTATCAATTGGCATATGGATTTATTCCCGAGCCTATCACTACGTTAAAATATGTATCATCATTACCTAAAGGATGTTTTTTAGCCTATAATGTAAAAAAACAAACAACCAGTTTACAATCATTTTCGTTTTTTAGTTTTAGTAATAAAATAAAAAGCGAAGAAGAAGCAAAAGAAAAAATATTTTCATCATTGCAAGATGCGGTGAAGCGGCAAATGATAGCTGATGCAAAAGTAGGTATGTTTTTGAGTGGAGGCATAGATTCTACTATCCTTGCAAATCTTGCAGATAATAAAGAGCAAAAAAACTTACATACACTTTCCATATATTTTGATGAGAAAAAATATTCTGAAAAAAAGTATCAAGATATAGTTATACAAAAACTTAACAGCCATCATCATTCTATACTTTTAAAGGAGTCTGATTTTCATGCACATTTTTCTCAAATAATCAATGCCATGGATATGCCATCTTGCGATGGTATCAATACATGGTTTATAAGCAAGTTTGCGGCAGATGAAGGCTTGAAGGCGGTACTCTCTGGTATTGGTGCCGATGAATTGTATGGAGGATACCCATCTTTTAATAGAATAGGAAAAGCATTGTTGTTGCAAAAAATGCCCAAAACTTCTTTAAAAGTACTGGGCATCAAGCGGCATAAAAAATTGAATCGTTTAGGGTATTTAAATATTGAAGGTATAAGAGGAATATATCTTTTTTTGAGGGGGCATTTTACACCATCAGAAATAGCAGCACAGTTGGGTGCTTACGAAAAAGATGTTTGGCAAACGCTGGAAAGTTTTCCTTCATCACCAGTGTTGAACAATATAACCACAAAAAACAAGGCCAGCTGGATGGAGTTTAACATGTATATGCAAGACCAATTACTGAGAGATGCAGATGTAATGAGCATGGCACATGGCGTGGAAATACGGGTGCCTTTTTTGGATAACGAAGTAATACATCCTGCATTTTCAATTGCGGACAATATTAAATACAAAGGCCCTTTGCCAAAACAAATATTAATAGATAGTTTTGAAACCATATTACCAAAAGAAATTTGGGATAGACCAAAAATGGGTTTTAGTTTTCCTTTTGCTGAATGGTTGCGCAATAGTAGCTATGTAAAAGAATTACAACAGAGTAATAATGTGCACACACAAAAAGTAGTAAAAGACTTTTTAGCAGGCAAATTGCATTGGAGTAGAATAATGTCGTTGATTGTGTTAAATTTCGGGCATTCGTAAAAGATTATTCCACTGGAAACACTAAGGAACACAAAGAAAAAATTTAGTAAACGTAGTAATCTTTGCCCCATTGGTGGGATTTTTATTTTCATAAAATTATTTTATCAATAAAATTTTATTCTTAACCCTCAAAGTATTTTCTGCTACTGGCGGTATAGAAAAAGTATGTAGGGTAGCAGGAAAAGCACTCTACGAATATGGGTTAGAGAAAAGTATTCCCATTCGTATTTTGAGCATGCATGATGGCAAAGAAGCTGCAGACGATAATCCTTATTTTCCTGCAGATATTTTTTCGGGATTTAATGCAGCCAAGGGAACTTTCATCATGCGAGCTGTGAGCGAAGGCATAAATAGTAAAGTAGTTATTCTTAGCCACATCAACTTACTTGTGGCTGCATGGATTATAAAAAAAACTTCGCCTAATACTACTATTATTTTAATGGCGCATGGCATTGAAATTTGGAATCCACTTACAACTAGAAAATTAATGATGCTTGCTGCATGCGACAAAATAGTATCGGTAAGTAGTTTTACAAAAAATAAAATAATATCACTACATCAGTTGCAAGCAGAAAAATGTTTGGTGTTGAATAATTGTATTGATCCTTTTTTGCAACGACCTTCTGTAAAAAAACGTAGTGCTGATTTGGTACAGCGATATAGTTTACAAGAAAACGATATTGTTTTGCTTACCCTTACACGATTATCGTTTAGAGATAGATACAAAGGATATGGATATGTATTGGAATCTTTGGTGGAAATAGTAGCCGTAAACAAAAATATTAAATACATACTGGCGGGAGGTTACAAAGATTCTGAAAAAGAATACATAGACGAAATGGTTGCTAGATTTGGGTTGCAGGATAATGTTATCGTTTCAGGTTTTTTATTAGAAGAAGAATTGGCTGCGCATTTTGCGTTGGCAGATATATATGTAATGCCAAGTGTAAAAGAAGGATTTGGAATTGTATTTGTAGAAGCGATGTATTACGGCACCCCTGTAATAGCAGGTAATGCAGATGGCTCAACAGATGCACTGCTACAAGGTAAACTTGGATTGCTGATAGAGCCCGATAACCCAAAAGCAATAACAGAAGCTTTGCAAAAAATGATTACAAATAGAAAAACATACGAGCCCGATCATGCATTGCTGATGGATAATTTTGGGTATGAGCATTATAAAGAGCGCTTGAAGGAGGTGTTGGAAAGTTGAAGGTTGATAGTTGAAGGTTGAAAGTTGAAGGTTGAAGGTTGAAGGTTGTTGAAAATTGTTGAAAGGGTTGAAAGCAAAAATTTACATGGAAAAAATAATTACAGACGAGCATTGGGATGAAGTAATAGAACCAAGTGGCAAACTATTTGATCTGCGACTAAAAGAAGTGTGGCGGTACAGAGATTTGTTATTGCTTTTTGTAAAGCGTGATTTTGCAGCGCAATATAAGCAAACTGTATTGGGGCCGCTATGGCATGTTATACAACCAGTATTTACAACCATTGTTTTTTTATTTTTGTTTAATGTAGTAGCCGGAATAAAAACAGATGATATTAATCCGATACTTTTTTACATGAGTGGTATAACGATTTGGAATTATTTTTCATCCTGCCTTTCAGCTACGTCAAATACTTTTGTGGCCAACGCAGGTATATTTGGTAAAGTGTATTTTCCAAGGTTGGTAATACCACTTAGTACGGTGCTAAGTAATATTATAAAATTTGGTATTCAACTTTGTTTGTTATTAGCCGTAATGATTTTTATAGGTGTACGGGATGGTAATTTTTATTTTGGGTGGACATGGCTCTTAATACCATTGCTAGTACTCATGATGGCAGGTATGGGGTTGGGGTTGGGTATTATTATATCATCGCTCACTACAAAGTATAGAGATTTTACGGTGTTGGTGGGTTTTGCTGTGCAGTTGCTCATGTACCTTACGCCAATAGCCTACCCTCTATCCGTATTAAAAGGTAAAAGTTATGCTTGGCTTTTAATGTACAATCCGCTTACACCCATTGTAGAGGCATTTAGATATGCATTGCTTGGAAAAGGTAGTTACGAACCCATGCATTTATTGTATAGTGGTATCTTTATTTTGGCTACATTATTTTTTGGTGCAGTTATTTTTAATAAGGTGGAAAGGAGTTTTATGGATACGGTGTAGGGCAAATATGCAAATGGGAAAATATGCAAATGTGCAAATAGGCAAATGTAAAAAACAGCTTTCTGAATAAATAGAGATTACAAAATTGAAAAAAACGATTACATATTTTGCTCACGACACAGCAGTAATTGATGATGGTTGTACTATTGGTGCTGATACTAAAATATGGCATTTTTCACATATTATGCCTGAATGTATTATTGGAGATAGCTGCAATATTGGACAAAACGTAGTGGTGATGCCAGGTGTAGTACTTGGTAATAATGTAAAAGTGCAAAACAATGTTTCCATATACACCAGCGTTATATGTGAGGATGATGTTTTTTTGGGGCCATCTATGGTATTTACGAATGTAATAAACCCTCGTAGTGCTATTATAAGAAAAGATGAATACAAAAAAACAATCGTGAGAAAAGGTGCAAGCATTGGAGCTAATGCAACTATTGTTTGTGGAAATGAGATTGGACAATATGCTATGATAGGTGCCGGGGCTGTAATTACAAAGCCTGTAAAACCTTATGCACTTGTAGTAGGTAATCCTGCAAAACAAATTGGTTGGGTAAGTGAGTATGGGCATAGGTTGGTTTTTGAAGAAAGGGGAAATGCGGTGTGCGAGGAGAGTGGGGAGGAGTATTATTTGGAAGGGGATATGGTGAGGAGGGTGAAGTGAGTTTCTGATTATGAATTAGGAGTGATGAATTAGGAGTGATAAATGTTTTTAGTTTTATGAAACCAATTTTAAACATAAAGTAAATAAAACAGTATGAATGAGTCTAAAAATATTTTAAAAGAAAAAAGTTTTGCACTTGCATTGAGAATTATAAAATTGTATAAATTTTTGGTAGATAATAAAAAAGAATATGTAATGAGTAAGCAGGTTTTAAGAAGCGGTACATCGGTTGGCGCTATGATAAGAGAAGCACAAAATGCAGAAAGCAAAATGGATTTTGTTCATAAACTTGCCATTGCTCAAAAAGAATGTGATGAATCTTTATATTGGATGGAATTGCTAGTAGCATCTGATTATATTACAAACGAGTCTTATAAAAGTGTATCTATAGAAGCAGAACAGGTTTTAAAAATGATAAAAAGTGCCATACTAACCACAAAAAAAAATTTACAAGCTTCTAAAAAGCAATAACGAGTAGCACATAACCCATAATTCATCATTCATAATTCCTAATTAAACGAAGTGTCAACAGTAATAAAAGTAGAAAACATATCAAAACAATACCGCCTAGGCGATGTGGGTACAGGTGCGCTTGCGCACGACATAAATAAATGGTGGCATAAATTGCGTGGTAAAGAAAATCCATACC
>JAYSWO010000573.1:0-6502 GCA_043717975.1 Ferruginibacter sp.
ACAGAGCCGCTGTGTTCTGCAAATATTGTTTGATATCGACTCGTGTCTTCATCATCTGTATTTCGTTTTATGTAGGGTGGTAGTGGCACTTTGCCTGCAGCTTCTATTATTTCAGCAAAAGAAAAAGATAATGGCTTCCAATAAAATTCGATGATGAACGTTTCGGTAATTTTTTCTATTTTTTTTGCAAATAATATTACTTTCTCGTTGTTGATGATAATTTCCTTTTCTAATATTTCATCTTTCCATTTTGCGGCACCCCCCACAAGGCATTTCCATTGTACATTAGTTGTAGCATTCATTACGACACTGTACTCTGTTATATTTCCACGAGGCTCTAAACAAAATATTTCAATAATTGCACCAGTACTTTTGGTAAATTTTATTCTGGCATTTATAACTTTTGTATTGTTAAAAACCAATAATGTTTCAGCTGGTAAATATACATCTATATCCAAAAAAGTAGAGGCTTCTATTTCTCCATTTTTATAAACAAGTAGTTTTGATGCATCCCTTTGCGTTAGCGGATGCAAGGCAATTCTATCGTTTGGCAAATCGTAATTGTAATCGCTTATAGAAATTTGTTGTGGCGTCATTTTTGAAGAAATGCATTTACTTCACTAAACCATTTTGCATTTTCTTTTGCACACAAAGATTGGTGCCCACTGCTATCATAGTAAACCAGTTTCTTTTCTGTAGATATATTTTTAAAAATAGCTTCTACTTCAGCATCCGTCACCCTTGGGTCGAGCTTTCCTTTTTGAATAAGTACTGGACATTTTATTTTTTTTGCATATTCAGAAGGTTTCATATTAAATGCCCAAAAACCATGTTCAACGCCTCCCCAAAAGGTAAGCAATGTAGAAATAGGTTGAGCTGGTAATCCCATCATTTTTACACGCCCCGTTACTGCTTCCGATAATGAGCCAAATGGCATTTCTAAAATAATTTTACTAGGTGCTATTTCAAAATCATTTATGCCTTTTGTAATGGTAGCGGCCCCAAGAGAGATACCCCATAATATGATATTTTTCTCTCCATTTTTTTGTAAATAATCATATACTAATTTTACGTCTTCGCCCTCTTCAACTCCTATGGTACATGTATTTCCATCGCTATTACCATGTGCTCTAAAATCTAATAAAAAAGTATTGTACCCCATTTTTTGAAAGGCTTCAGCTTCTTCTAACACACCAGTTTTTTTGCTCCCATGCCCATGAAACATAGCAATACTACCCTTAGCATTGGCTACTGTATCGTACCATCCTTCAAGCTTTAGCCCATCTTTGGTGGTTAGGTAAACTGCTTTATAATTACTATCTGGCGCAAAGTTTTTTTGCTTGGCAAAGTTGAGCCCAAATAACATTTCTTTAGTTACATCCCAAGTAGTTTTATCTTTTTGTTCTTTCATGGTTATTTCACCAGGCTCATAAAAGTGTGTAAACTTATACGCATGAAACATCACAACTATATTGAGCAATACAAAAAGTACAACAATTACTTTTAAAGTAAATTTTAAGGCTTTTTTCATTTTGTAAATATATAAAAAAGAAATAGTGACAAAATCTAAAAATAAATTTTTGCATTCTGCACTTTACTTGTATTTACAAGTGATTGTATAAGTTTTACAGAGTCAATTGTATTGGTAGTAGAAAATACCTGAGAAACATTATGGTATACAACTATTCCACAAGCATTTCCATCGGTTGTGCTTTTTTGAGAAGAATAAACAATGGTAAGTGTATCTTTTGGTAGGCCATTGCCTATTGATAAAACATATTTGCTAGTACTAGCTAGTTCATCTAGTGGCATACCAAACTCTATTGTATTAGGTTGGTTATTATATATGAGCGTGGTGTTATTCAACAAAGAAAGGCTAAAGCTAGGTGCAGGGTTGGGTACATCTACCCCTCCAGATATTTGATAAAATCCGCCAATAAACTTTACATCTTTTACTGGGTTGCAAATAGAGTAATCGTCTTTACAAGATGTTAAAAAAAATGAAAGGGATATAATTCCGATAAAAATGTTACTATTTTTCATCATTAGAGGTGGACTAATTTTTATGCAAGGTACAACATGCATTTCTTTCATAAAGAATATTAGATAATATTTCCTCATTAAATTCTTCTAATAGAGCGCATCTAGCAATTTTGTTCTCACATTCATTTTAATAAAGCATTACTTACATCTGGATAAACCCTGTTACTCAGAAAGATATATACAAAGTTGGTTTGCGGATCTGCCCACACAGCCGTACCCGTAAAGCCCGTGTGCCCAAAAGTTTTACCAGACACTGACAAAGCAGGATATGGGTCTTTTCGGGTAGCATTGTCTTTTTCTGGTTTATCAAAACCTAAGCCACGCCTGCTTGTTTTACTTTTGTATGCAGTAAACATATCCACAGTTTCTTTTTTAAAATAATCTTTTCCTTTAAAATTTCCACCGTTCAATAGCATTTGCATAATGGCCGCAAGGTCATATGCATTGCTAAAAAGACCTGCATGCCCCGCTACGCCGCCCATCATGGCCGCACCTGGGTCGTGCACGGTACTTCTTATTACTTGGCTTCTAAAAACTTTTTCACTTTCTGTAGGCGCAATATTGGCTTGGCTATTTCTAAGTAGAGGGTCAAAACCTATTGATTGTAAACCCATCGGCAAGTAAAAATTATTAAGTACATATTCATCCAACGATTGCCCTGTAATTCTTTCCACAATTTTGCCTAAAAAAATAAAATCATTATCACTATACACATATTTACCCTTTGTCCCCATTGGGCTCATTAATATTCTTTTGTAAATGGTATCTTTCCATGTATTTTTTAAGTACAGTTTTTCTGTGACGGGTATATTAAAAGAATCATTAGGCGTTGTAGAATATAATAGAGGGAACGGTCTTCCAAAAGCATCTATCGTTTCTTTGTAAAAAGGAATAAAGGGTACAAGGCCTGCTTCGTGCAACAATAAATTTTCTACAATTATATTTTGCTTGTTTGTCTTAACTGTTTCGGGAAGATAGTCGCTTACCTTTTTTTTTAAATCTAATGTACCCTCTTCATACAATTTCATTACGGCCAATGTAGTGGCACATATTTTTGTAACAGATGCTACATCATATACTGTGTTTAAAGAAATAGGCGATAATTTTTCATATACATAATTGCCAAATGCTTTTTCATACACAATTTTACTATCTTTTAGCGCAAGCACCACGCAGCCTGGTGCTGCAAAATTTACAATAGCATCTTTTGCAATAGAATCTATCTGCAATAATTTTTCTCTACTGTAAATTACTGGACTTTTTTTTTCAAACATTGGTGCTGCAGCTACGGTTTCTAATCCAAAGCCATATTTTAAATTTTCGCAAACCGTTACCGGCAATACACCTTTGTAAAATATTTTTCCTTGCAAAAGATCTGCCGCTGTGCCTTGTACTATTGCATCGTCTTCGTAGCACATTACCAAATTTTTTGAACTGCACATATTTTTTAATGAATAGGCATTGCCAAATACAAATGAAATGGTATTGTCGTTTTGTTGTAGAGCATTTAATAAATCTACATTGGGTTTTGTAAAACTAAAATTACTAGCCGCATATCTACCAACGTTGTGAACACCTATAACAACCTTCTTGTATTTTTTTAATTTGTTTTGTAAATCATCTTCTGTAGAAAAAAATATTTTTGCATTATAATCTATACGCATTCTTTTTGCCAATTCATTTTCTGTTGTAATACCAAAGCCCACAAAAGCAATATCGCCGGGCTTTGTATCTTTTAGCGGAAACAATGCACTGTCTTTTTTAGCAACCAATGTAATGGCATTTTCTGCTACCAATCTTCTCATATCTGCAATGCCTTTATTTAAATCAGCAGTAAGATTTTCTGTATTTATTACTGGTGCGTTTTGTAACCCGTATGCATATTTTGCCATCAATACTTTTTTACAATGCATTTCTATGTCAGCCCAAGTGAGTTGTTTCTTTTTTATGGCGTCTTTTACTCTTTTAATGGCTGCAGGCACATCTTCTGGCAAGCAAAGCATATCGTTGCCGGCTATTATGGCTTGTAAAGATGCGGTACCATTAGGGAAAAACTTTGTAACTCCTCCCATTTCTAAGCCATCGGTAAATGTAAGTCCTTGATAATTGAGCTGCTTGCGCATAAGTCCATTAATATTTTCTGGCGATAATGAGGTAGCTCGATTTTCTGTTTTATCTATAGCAGGTATGTATAAATGTGCAATCATTACACTCCCTATGCCTGCCTCAAATATTTTTTTAAACGGATACAACTCTAGCGAATCCAACTCTACTAAGGATTTATTAATTACTGGCAAATCATAATGAGAATCTACCGCTACATCACCATGCCCGGGAAAATGTTTTGCACAAGCCATTACACCATTTTCTTGCATACCTTTCATATATTGAATACCAAAATTGGCAACTTTGTACTTATCTTCTCCAAAACTTCTATCATTTATTACAGGGTTATTGGGATTGTTATTTACATCTACCACTGGTGCGTAGTTTACTTGTAAGCCAATGCGCTTGCATTGTTCCGCCACCAATTTTCCATAACGATACACTACCGTTTCATCTTTCATGGCGCCAAGCATCATTTGCCTTGGCAAGGGCAATACACTATCTGTAATACGCATACCCACGCCCCACTCTGCATCAATACACATCATAAGCGGCGTTTTAGCCATGGCTTGCAATTTATTTATCATATTAGCCTGCTTTACTGGGCTTCCTTGAAAAACACAAATACCACCAACATTATATTTTTTTATAAGCCCCGCTACTTTATCATCAAAAAAAGTAATCACTTTTGTTTTTGGATCAATGCTGGATAGTCTTACTATCATCAGTTGTGCGATGCGTTCGTCTTTGGAGAAATTTGCATATTGTTTATCAACCCAAGTTTGTGACGCTTCGGTATTGACTTGGGAAAAAATATCTTGAGAAAAAAATATGGCAAGTGAAATCGTTACTATTTTTAAAATCATAATCGTACGTGTGAAAGAAGGGTTTATTTATTTCATAAAAATAGTTTTTTAAGTTGAATTTGTTGGTAAGGTTTTAAAGTTCTTTTTTCAGAAACAGCAGCTTTTGCTAGATTTAACATTTTGAGCAGCCATTTATTTATATCAAATTCTTTATTTGCTTTGCTATCTTTGTTTTGTAGCGAAAAATAGTTTTTATATGAACCCAAGTAAATACCTAGATTATATTCTAAATCCGTTTGATTTACTACGTACTAAAAAAGTGTTACATGTAAACCCTACAGCTGAGCCTAGCCGTACAGAACCAGAGCAATCCATTATTACCGTTTTTGAATATAGTAAAGAAAATACGGTATGTACTAACATAGTTAAGGTGGAAGATGCCTTTAAATATTTACACTCACCATCCAATACATGGATAAATATTGATGGGCTTCGTAAAGAAGATGTAGAAAAAATTTGTGCCCATTTTAATATTCATCCACTTATTGCGGAAGATATTTTAAGCCTAGGGCAACGGCCCAAAACAGATGAAATAAACAACCTACTCTTTTGTTTATTAAACATGCTTTCTTTTGATGAAAAAAATGCCTCGGTAGATACGGAGCAAGTAAGCATCATACTCGGCAAAAACTTTGTTATTACTTTTCAAGAAGATGCAGAGAGAGATCCTTTTAACCCACTAAGAGATAAATTAAAAATGGCTGGTTCTAAAGTGCGTCAAAACGGATCTGATTTTCTTTTTTATTCATTACTCGATTATATTGTAGATCATTATTTTTTAGTGATGGAAAAAATGGGGGATAAAATTGAGTTGTTAGAAGAAGATATTATCAAAAACTCTAACAACCGTAGCCTTGTTAAAATAAATGTACTTCGCAAAGAAATGATTGTGTTAAAGCGAAGCATAGCCCCAGTGCGGGAATTGGTGAGCAGCATTATGCGTAGCGAAAGTGAGCTCATAGACGAGCGAACCGAAAAGTATTTTAAAGATGTGTACGATCATATTATACAGGCTTACGACCTTTCGGAAAACTATCGAGATATGATGATGAACTTACAAGATTTGTATTTGAGCAATGTAAACCTTCGTATGAATGAGGTAATGAAAGTAATGGCAGTGGTTACTTGTTTGCTTGCACCTGCTACGGTTATTGGCGGTATATTTGGAATGAACTTTGATATTATTCCACTGCTCCACAATAAATGGGGCTTTTTTGCATCTGTCGGGTTAATGCTTTTTATACCACTATTAATGATACGATCTTTTAGGAAGAGAGGGTGGTTTTGATATTTGAATATTGAGCATTGAAAATTGATTATTGAACATTTAATTAAAAAATATTTAACACTCTACTAATAGTTTTCAATAATCCATTATTTATACCAAGCCTCCTTAGATATTTGATGGTACTGCCTTCTTCTTAAAAACCGGTACCGTACTACATGGCTCGCCATACATAATGCTTTTTGCAACCGGCCTCAGCAAA
>JAYSWO010000574.1:0-2598 GCA_043717975.1 Ferruginibacter sp.
ATTTTTATTTGGCAAGTAAAAAACATTATTGCAGCTTTTGAAAAAAACACTCCTGAACTGCACGAATTGTTTGATGGAGAAAAAGAACATTTTAATACCAATAAAGAACAAGCAGCATTGGAAAGAATTTTTCCGCAGTGCACAAATACTTCTATTGATTATGCCATAATGGAAAAAGCAGACAATGTATATGTAATACCATCATCGTTTGGCTGGAGTGACCTTGGTACTTGGAAAAGTGCTTACGAAACCATAGAAAAAGATTACTTAGAAAATGCAGTAGGTGGTAATGAAGTAATTGTAATAGATGCAACCAAAAATATGGTGCAAGCTCCACATAATAAATTGGTAGTACTACAAGGGCTAGATGATTTTATTATTGTAGATACAGACGATGTATTGCTCATTTGTAAGAAAGATAAAGAGCAAGAAATAAAAGAGTATGTGGCAGAGGTGAAAAGAAAAAAAGGCGATAAATATATTTAGTTATTTGATTATTAAGTAGGAAATGTAGCCAACTGTACTTCTTTTTTTATAGCCAAAATATTTATTTTGGTTTTCTGTTTCCAGTGTAGCAAAATGGTTTTTGGTTTTTCAGGAATGGAAATGCCACCTGATGGTACTATGGTGATCTTCCATACAAAACTAGATTTACTTGCTTTAAGTTTTATTATATTATTAGCATCATCCCTTAGATTTGCTACCTATTGAGTTATTACTTTCTCTATAAAAAAGCAATAGAAATATTATCATACATCACTTTATTAATAATTGGTGCCTTATTACAATTGCTACTTATAAAAATCGTTCTTGCAAGATTGGGCTTTATTTTAGGTGGATGTCCATTTTCATCTATCCGCATATTGGCAGGCATTACAATGCTCTAAAATTCATTTGCGGTTAATACACTACAAGTTTTTATGCAAATGTATTTGCAATAAAAAATAAGTAACTATTCAGTCCTAAAATTATCCTTTAGATATTCATTTTTTATTTTTATTATATTTAGTATATCGTCCACATTCGGGCTTGTTTTAAAAAATCTGTTTTTTATGCACTTTATAAATTGTATTTGTGTATTAAAAGTGCTGTAAATATTAGGTTGTAGCATATTTGTAACTCAATTTTGTATTTCAATATTTTAAATTGGATATTCAATTACTATTACAAACATTACAGCAAACAATAAAAAGGTTGGAAGCCAAAGTAGCTAGCCTTGAAACAGAACTTGCTGTTTATAAAAACAAAAAGAACAGTAGTAATAGCCACATACCACCTTCACAAGATCAATTTCGTCCTAAAAAAAACCAAAGCCTACGAGAACCTACCGACAAAAAAGTAGGAGGCCAACCTGGACACGAAGGTTCAACCTTAGAGTGCCATAGCAAAGTAGATGAAATAATAAAACACACTCCTACCGCCTGCGGTGGATGTGGAAATAATCTTACTAATCATCTTGAACAGTTAGTAAGTACAAGACAACTTATAGATATACCCACCATTATTTTAAAATGTACAGCACATCAATTATACCAAAAGCAGTGCAGTTGTGGTCATACAACAGAAGGTATCTACCCACAACATGTAGCCTACGCTGTACAGTATGGTCCCAATGTAGAATCACTCGTAGGTTACATGCATGCAAGGCAATATCTACCTTATGAAAGAACTAAAGAGTTTTTAAATGATGTAATGGGTTTATCTATCAGCACAGGGGGTATTAATAATATACTAAAACGCTTTGCACAAAAAGCATTACCTATCTACGATGCAATAAAAGAAAAAATAGAACAAGCTACTTGCATAGGTGCAGATGAAACAGGTGTAAACATTAACGGCAAAAACCATTGGGCATGGACATGGCAAAATGAAACATTAACCTATATTAAATGTGCAACAAGTAGAGGTTTTACAACAATACAAGAAACGTTTGAAAATGGATTACCTAACGCTACATTGGTACACGATAGATGGGCTTGCCATTTTAAAATGCATGCAAAAGCACATCAAATATGTAGTGCACATTTATTAAGAGACCTCAATTATCTTAATGAACTATATAAAGACAAGTGTGTTTGGGCAAAAGAGTTTAAACTATTATTGCAGGAGGCTATCCTTCTAAAAAAAGAATTGACTACCGCAGATTATTACTACCCAAACATAAAACGGGATACACTTTTTGAAAAACTACATCAATGGCTGAAATACCCGATTGAAGAATTGCATAAAAAATCAAAAAAACTACAAAAGAAATTGTTGGCAAAACAGGACTGTATTCTATATTTTTTACTCCAATCAAATGTACCACCAGATAACAATGGCTCGGAAAGAGCTATAAGGAATATTAAGGTAAAACAAAAAATATCAGGAATGTTCAAAACAATTGAAAGCGCAAATCTATTTGCAGTCATTAGATCTGTTATTGATACCACTATCAAAAATGGTAAGAACGTTTTGAATGCATTACATTTAATAGCTACTTTTGGTACTAGATAGTTACAAAATTCTAATGATTTTGATTAATAAAAATTAATCCTTTTTTCATTTCTAATAGCTTCCCCAAAATCCCACCATCCCTCACATACCCCACTACAACAT
>JAYSWO010000575.1:0-2593 GCA_043717975.1 Ferruginibacter sp.
CCGATAACGAAATTTTTACTCTTGTGCAACCAGATATTATTGTAGTGTGCGACACAGAAAAATTATCAGACCCAAGAAGTATAAATGGTGCTCCAGAAATGGTTGTTGAAATACTAAGCCCGGGCAATACAAAAACCGAAACGAAACATAAGCTGAATTTGTACGAAGAAAATGGCGTATTAGAATATTGGGTTGTGCACCCACCGTATAAATATGTAGAAATATATTTATTGAAAAACAATAGATACAGCAAACCTACTATTTATGAAATGGGAGAAGAAATTCCTTGCACCGTTTTGAGAGATATTAAAGTTCCTGTTGATGAAATTTTTAAATAATAAAACTAACTAAACATTATGCTATGGCAAACATATCGTACAAACAATTTACACTTGGTGTAGAAGAAGAATACATGGTAATAGACCCTGCAACACATGAACTAAAAAGCCATGAGCAAAAAATTGTACTGGAAGGGCAAAAAATAATAATGGATAAAGTAAAGGCCGAAATGCACCAAGCTGTAGTAGAAGTAGGTACAGATATTTGTGCTGATGTGGATGAGGCTTTTATAGATGTAAGTACACTTCGCAAAACCATAAGTGGCATTGCGGAAAGTATGGGGCTTTGGATTGGTGCTAGTGGTACCCACCCTTTTAGCCATTGGGAAAGCCAATTGATTACAGAACATGCCCGCTACAGTGAAATTGTAAACGAACTACAAGAAGCAGCTCGTAGTAATTTAATTTTTGGCTTACATGTACATGTAGGCATGGAAACACGTGAGATGGCTATTCATATTGCCAATAGTGCCCGTTATTTTTTACCTCACGTATTTGCATTAAGCACCAACTCTCCTTTTTGGGAAGGCAGGCAAACCGGATACAAGAGTTTCCGTACAAAAGTTTTTGAAAAATTTCCTCGTACAGGCATACCAGATCATTTTAGCAGTATAGAAGAATACGACAATTATATTAAGTTATTAGTAAAAACAAACTGTATAGATAACGCTAAAAAAATATGGTGGGATTTAAGGGTGCATCCTTTCTTTAATACTGTAGAATTTAGAATTTGTGATATACCAATGACAACGGCAGAAACGATTGCTATTGCAGGTATTTTTCAAGCATTGTGTGCTAAGCTGTACAAACTGCGCAACCAAAATCTTAATTTTATGATGTACAACCGTCGTTTAATTACCGAAAATAAATGGCGTGCAAGCAGGTATGGTATAGATGGCAACATGATAGACTTTGGAAAAGAAAGTGAAGTAAATACTCGTGTGCTCATTTATGAATTATTAGATTTTGTGAGTGATGTAATACCACATCTTGGAAGTCAACATGCCATAGGTTATGTACATAAAATGCTAGAGCAAGGTACAGGTGCAGATAGGCAATTGAAAGTATATGAAGAAACGCAAAGCCTTGTAAAAGTCGTTGACTATATTCACGATAGTTTTTTATTGGGGTTGTAATAAGTTAATGTAAACTATTTTAAAAAACATGATGATAAAATTCTTATATCTTGGTCTTTTTTGTTTTCCACTTTACCTAAAAGCACAATCAGTTGTAACTGGCAATATCACTCATGCTTTTAATATAAATGCCGAAGGCAAACCAGATGGAGGAGCAAAAATATATTTGTTGAAATATGAAGGGGATGTAATTTCTTTCTACCAAAACATTACTACCTTCCTTGATGCCAAAAATTTAAGAACTTTAAATAGTGATGTAGGTAGACTTATTGCCATTTACAATGATTCAGCTAGTGTTATTAAACGTCAAAAGAAATATGAAGCCAAGTATATTGGATATCAAAATACGATTGCTAAAATAAAATCAGATGAACAAGATCGTATAGGGATATTGCAAACGATGAATGCAGAAACAAATGAAAAATATGGCGCATTGGACAAGCGAACCGCAAAAGAGCTATCTCAAATGAAATTAAAATCATTTGACTTTAGGGTAATTGTAGATGCAGAAGGAAATTTTTCTATTAAAAATAAACCTGAAGGCCAGTATATGATTTTATGTATATCTAACAATAGAACTGGATTTACTACCACTGAAGCATCCGGTAAAATATTTGTAAAACAACTTGACGTAAAAGATGGTGAAACTGTAAATATTAACCATAAATTTATACCTGATTAGAATTCATAGCTATTTTATTTATGTGATTTATTATATTTAGGAGTTATTCAAGTTAAAAAGTAATATTTTCCCTATATTTGCACTCCGAAAAAACAATGGCTGCGTAGCTCAACTGAATAGAGCATCCCGACTCAAGAGTCGGGAAGGTTTTAGGTTTGAATAACGCATTTTTGGAGAATATGGCTGCGTAGCTCAACTGAATAGAGCATCCCGACTCAAGAGTCGGGAAGGTTTTTGGTTTGAATAACGCGTTTTTGAAGAATATGGCTGCGTAGCTCAACTGAATAGAGCATTTGACTACGAATCAAAAGGTTTTAGGTTTGAATCCTAACGCGGTCACACTAAAAGAGATTATCCATAAGATAGTCTCTTTCTTTTTTATGTTTGTTACCTACATTTTATTTTCTGAAACGCTTCAAAAGTTTTACATCGGATTT
>JAYSWO010000059.1:0-5909 GCA_043717975.1 Ferruginibacter sp.
TGATATTTTTTGTAAACAATTGCTGACCCAGCATATTACTAATCCTAGCAGACGCTGTGCCTACAAACGGTGATGTTATTGAAAACACAAGTTGATCTTTTATTACAGAAGATTGTAAAGTTGTTTCAAAAAGTAGCTTGCTATTTTTTAAGGCAATAACAGGGCTAGTTTTTGTACGCCCATCTATAGATTTTAATGTTAAGCGATAGTAATTTACAACAGCAGTTGCATTTTTGTGCAAGTAACTATATGTATTGCCATTGCAGTTTCCTATAGCATCTGTAGCATGTATTGTTGCAAAATTTCTGCTATCGGTACTGTATTGCAATTCAAATGCATCGCCCAATTCTTCGCAAGAAGTTTTCCATTGTAAAGTGCTAATGTTATTTTGTAAAGTACCTTTAAAAGATTGTAATACGATCGGTAATACCCCTGGTGCACCACCAAATGCAAATGGGCTAAAACTTGAAATACTATTCTTTAAAATATAGTTACCAACACCATCTGTGCCATTTGCATCTCTGCCAATATCATCCCAATCAGTTGAATTAAAATGCGCTATTCTAGTTTGGGCTGCATCTACCAAACTTGTAGTATTGTAATAGAATTTTATATTAGGATTATCTGCACCATTCTTGTCAATATTCCAATATTCTTTAGAGCTAACCGCATAACCAGGTATTGCAGCAGTGGTTGCAGCATTTATGGTTGTATTGCTATAGGCTTGTTTAAAATACTGTGCCGTAAAGTCACTCAAAGAAGTTAATCCGCTCATTTCTACTGGACCATATTGTTTTGCTTGACCAATAGGGAAAAGGAATGTAGATGCCGTAGGATTAAGCTTACGAACTTTACCATCAATATAACTTGATGCACTACCTCCGGTTATGGTAGCAGTAGCACCTATTGTCATTGTGCTAGCTGGGGTTAAAACAATTACCCCTTTTGTTAGGTTTACATTTCCTTGAATTTCTACCATTCCATTTATGGTTATACTATCTTTTGTTGGAGTCGTTATGTTTATCGTCAAATCATTTAGCGTACTACCTGTTTCAAAAACCAATGTGCCAGGCAAGGCTATACTTGTAATGGATTTATTGATTATAATCTTACTGTTGCTAGAATTAATTTTGCCTACTTTGTTAACATCTGTTTGTACAATACCATTTTTTACAATGGCTAGTTGAGCATTGCTGTTTAAAACCAATCTGGTTATAGTAGGAGTACCAGATACCTTTTGTAATAAGCTTAAACCTCCACTCGTATTGTTGCCAAGCGTTATTTTTGAATTTGCAGCTACTGTTATATCATCATTAGTTAAAACAGTAGTATCTCTAATTATCCTAAAAAGGTTTAATTCACTACCCTGAGTTGAAATAAGTTGTGCGCCTGTACCTGCCATGCTTAACGTAAATCTATTTGTAGAACCAGTTGTACTATCTTCTGTTACGGCAGTATTGGCCATTGTTAAATTTCCTTTTAAAGAAATAGTAGAAAACGGTGTGGCAGCGCCATTAGAATTAATGGTACCATCATATAGTAAATTTCCATTTACAGTAGTTATGCCAGCTCTTAAATATTTAAGGCCATCTTTTAAGATGAGATGATGATAAACGGCTGCATTTATTCTTACGGTATCTGTTGTAGCAGTACCATTAAAATTATAATTAACAGTACTACCTACAGCAAGGTTACCAAATGTTGGTGCTACCCTGCTTCGTATTTCTAAAGTACCATTGTTTAAAATATCTACAATAGATGTATTTTTTATGGTATCAGTAATAGATGTAGTAACAGTCGTAGGGTTTGTGCCATCACCAATTATTATTTTACTACCTGTACCACTAACATCCCAATGTGCTGCAGGCACTGCATTGGTACGATTGGTAACAATAAATATTTGATAAGGACTTGTAAAACTTGTTGGCGCTGTGCCTGTGCCATCGTTTGCAATACCCCATGTAGCGAGCGTAGCTAAGTCTCCAGTTGGTTGGCTATAAAAATTTTGAGAAACACCAGCATTTATGGTTACGATTGCATTTGCAGAGCCCCCTCCAGCGCAAGTAATTGTACCAGCAAGTGCGCCTGCAGGAGCAGTTGCAGCTATGCGTACATACAAAGCTGTAGAATTTAAAGCAGCAGAAGTATAATTTACTGTAATAGCTGTATTTGAAAAACTAACATTATCAGATGATATTTGTAAACCAGCCGATGGTGTTATAGAAATAGTGCTAGGAAACCCAGTTAAATTAATCCCAGTTAAATTAAAAGTTTGGCTTGTAGATGGAGTGCCAAAAGTACTGGTTATCGAAAAATTATTTGGCGATACAGAAAGCAAGGGGGTAGTAGGCGTTTCTGGAGCAAAGCATATTCCTCTAAAAGCTGTATTGGTTGCTGCTGTTGCTATGGTTGTAAAAGTACCCCCAGTTATTGTGCTCGATACAGCAGCAATATCTGTAAATGTTGCTATGGTACTTGTAGAAGTTGTTGCATAAATAACAACATCTGAACCTACAACTTTAGCAGCAAGACCTCTTATTAATGTAGTTGGAATACTTCCGCTCGCATTCCATGTAGTGCCATCAAAAATAAATTTTAAAAGTCCAGTACTTGCTAGATCATTAGCTATATACAAAACATCTACACCAGCAATTGCATTATTTAAATCAGCAAAGTAGAAGGCATTAGGGGAAGCACTTGTAGCTGTTGGAACTCCTGTAATATTAGTCATTGCTTGTCCAGTTGTTGTAGGAGTGCCGCTACCTACTGCCTGCACCCTTGTACCTGTACCTGATCCTGTACTTATATATAACTGTCCATTATACACAAAAGTATTTCTTAGATTAGTTACAGTAGTACTTACTATGGTAGCAGTCGTCGCACCAATTGCAGCATATATAAGTCCCGTATTTGAGCCACTAGCATAAAGGTCTGTACCATTTGTGCTGCAAACCCCTCTTATGTTACCTCCAGAAAAAGCATTACTTAAAGATGTAGTAGTATTGATTGTTTTAGTTGCATCAATTCGAGCTATAACCCTATTTACGCTTGCCGATGTGGTGGCAGCCAATGCAGCTGTAGCAGGTGCGGCATCATAACCTGAAGCAATAATATATTGTTTATCGTTACTTAAACTTAAGAACCCTTCTGTACTGGAATTTCCTACAGCAGTAAGTCTTTTATTGCTGCCAGAAACAGTTGTTGGCATTGATAATGTGCTTACAGGAGTACCTGTAGTGGAAATTTCATCCAAAAAAACAGGAGTAGCTGTAGTACCTAATGCAGCAGTTCCATCACCTACTCTGTATACAACCAAATTACCTGTAGCAAAATTTTGTGCAAATGCTACAATCGAAAATATCGTTGCAATTACAATCATGTAAATTTTCTTCATATCTTATATTTTATTAGGCTGCAAAAGTGCATTTAAAATTTGATTAATACCCTATTAAACTATTCACTATTTATAAACAGACATGTAAAAATTATAGAAAACGAATAAAACAGTATTTTCGTAGAAATTATATCATTGAAAAAAGTTTTTATTTTAATGTTTTTGGCCTTAATGAGCAATGCTTTATTTGCACAAGCCAATACAGATAGCCTACCTCGCTACAAACGAATACCAACTGTGCCCCCATTTAAATTAGTAATCTCACCCGATAGTGTGGTTTTTATAAAAGATGAACTAAAAAAAAAGCGTGCTACCATTGTGATGGTATTTAGCCCAGATTGCGATCATTGTGTACATTCTACAGAAGACTTACTAGCGCATTACCAATTATTTAAAAAAGTACAAATTATAATGGCTACATCACTTCCATATGTGCATGTAAAAAAGTTTTATACAGATTTAAAATTGGTAGATTATCCCAATATAAAAGTAGGTTGTGATGCGGCTTATTTTTTAGGAGGCTTTTATGATGTACGCACTTTTCCAGCCATTTTTTTATATGATAAAAAAGGGAATTTTAAACAGGCATTTGATGCCAATGCTAAGTGGGAAACCATAGCTGCTTCTCTTTAGTATTTTATAAACTGCTGACTCCATGCTGCTCTGTTGCCAACGGATATATGCATAATGTATACACCACTCCCCAAATTTGTAATGGGGATGTGTATATTCTTCGTATTTGAGGCAAGCCTTAGCCTATTAAAAATTACACCTGAACTAAGTCGTTGTATAAAAATAGATATCACTCCGTCAATGGTACCAGTACCTGTATATTTTACATTCACATATTCTTTTGCTGGTAAAGGATATAAAAGCCAACTGTTTTCTGCCATATTGAGTAAAACCATTATGGATACGGTAGTTTCAAATAATACATCGTTTTTAAAGATGAGTAATCTGTAATAAATTTTTTCTCCAATAATGGTTTTATCCGCATATTTAATAATACTCCCTGCAGGAATACCATTGCATTGCTTTGTGAAAATATCTGTAAAAAAAGCATTGTCTCTGCTACTCTGAAGTGTGTAAGAAATAGCATTTTTATCTACATGTTGCCATTGTAAGAACACTGCCCTTTTATTTTTTTCATAGGTGGCAGTAAGTATCGTGTTCTTTTGCGCAATGGCATCGCAATGCATTGTTAACAATGTAGCAAGCAAGAAAATATTTTTCATTGTAGGGTTTGAATAGGCAATAAAATTAGATAGCTTTTTCTTATAGAAGCGTTAAAATAAAAAAAATTACAGGAATACTTACCAACGATATGTAGCAAAAAATATCATTCAAAAATTAATACAAAACATGTATCCGATAAAAGTAGATATGAAAAATAATGATAGATATACATTATTTTATGAAATTGGTAATGGATATAGGTAAATGGCCTTTGACCACTTTTGTTTCTGCTAGCAAAGACTATTTTTATACGACTACATAGTGGGGTATTTGTGTGATTGTGAAAGTTGGACTGAGCAACGGAGGAGAGAGAACTTAGTAACCTCGAAATGTAGGTTTGAACCTTCGCTTATATTTATGCCGTGCCCTTGCTCAAATATGCAGCAGATATAAGTGCGGAAACGTATCTGTGAATTGCATAACACTTTTCATAACTGGCCGCACAGAAAGCCAACACGCATAAGCCATCGCATCATTTCTGCTAGTGGGGGTGAGGCTAGTTTTACATCTCGCCAATTGGGGGCGTTGTGTATTTGATTTTTTAATGCATGCAACCAATATAAATTTCAGTTTGTTTTACATAAGCTGTTTTATATACTTTTTTTACCTTAGCTAACGCTTCTTTTACTAATACAGCATTGCCACTTGCAGTAGTAACAATATAATAACCTTTTCTAAAACCGTCAAAGGCATCAGAATAATCTATCGTAACAAATTCTCCATCATCGGATCTACCCCTGCTTACATAGCAAGGATAATCCCAACCATTGCCCTCACATTCTTTTGCGTTAAATGTTAGTCCGCTTTCTTTATTTGGTTTTAGTGCCCTTAAATCTAGTTTGATATTTAATTTTTTAGCAGCTTGTGTCGCAAGATTTTTTGCTTCAGCATAATTTTTTGAAGATAGAATTATTAGAAAACTTTTCTTTACATAAGGTCTTTCTGCAGTGGTATCTGTTTGTGCATTTGAATTGATACATGCAAATACTAGTATGAGGCTGTATATGTGTTTAATAAATTTTTTTTTGTAAAATAAAGTTAGTAAATATTTTGATTCGTTATTTTTAAACTCGCATTAGTACATAAGAAATTAAAGCATGTGGGAAAGGGAATCTCTGCATTTGCAGAAAGTTCTTTTATAATTCGCCGCACAGATTACCAACACACATTACCCTCACCTCAAATCTGCGGTGTGCCAAGAAGTAAAGAGTAATCTTTACGAACTATAAATAAGATGAGAGTAGGTCTCTCGTATATGATGTTGAGGCATCATTTACAA
>JAYSWO010000060.1:0-2352 GCA_043717975.1 Ferruginibacter sp.
TTATTTGGCTTAAAAGAATTTGGGAATATTTATACCCGAATAATGAACCCCACTACCGATGTTTTTGAAAAACGCATTGCAGCATTAGAAGGTGGGGTAGCAGCACTAGCAACTGCTTCAGGACAAGCAGCACAGTTTTTAGCATTGAGTAATATTTTACAACACGGCGATAATTTTGTGTCTACCTCATTTTTATATGGCGGTACATACAACCAGTTTAAAGTACAATTTAAACGTTTGGGAATAGAAGCTCGCTTTGCAGATGGTGATTCGCCAGCCGCATTTGAACAATTAATAGACGATAAAACAAAAGCCATTTATTTAGAAACCATTGGTAACCCAGAATTAAATATCCCAGATTTTGAAGCCATAGCGGCCGTAGCAAAAAAATACGATTTGCCCGTAATTGTTGACAATACTTTTGGAGCTGGTGGTTATTTATTTAAGCCTTTACAACATGGGGCAAACATAGTTGTAGAAAGTGCTACAAAATGGATTGGTGGGCATGGTACAAGTGTGGGTGGTGTTATTGTAGATGGTGGTAATTACAATTGGGGCAATGGAAAGTTTCCGCAATTTAGTGAACCAAGCGAGGGTTATCATGGCCTAGTATTTTCTGATGTATTTGGCGTAAACAACCCTCTTGGATTACCAAACATAGCCTTCATCATACGTGCACGTGTAGAAGGTTTGAGAGATTATGGCGCAAGCCAAAGTCCGTTTAATTCCTTTTTATTATTGCAAGGTTTAGAAACCCTTTCTTTAAGATTGGAAAGAGCCAATAGCAATGGACAAAAATTAGCAGAATATTTACAACAACATTCTTTAGTAGAAAAAGTAAACTATGCAGGATTACCAAGCAGCAAATATTATGCTTTGGCACAAAAATATTTGAAAAATGGTGTAGGCGGCATGTTGAGCATAGAAATAAAAGGCGGTAAAGAAGCTGCTGCCAAATTTATTAATGCATTGCAATTGGTAAGCCATGTGGCTAATGTGGGCGATTCAAAAACATTGGCCATTCACCCTGCAAGTACCACGCACGACCAGCTAGATGCTGAAGCGCAATTGCGCAGTGGGGTTACACCCGGACTTGTGCGGATATCTACAGGCATAGAGCATATAGATGATATTATTGCTGATTTTGAACAAGCTTTACAGGCAAGTAAGGCGGGTGCAACAAAAGTATCTGAGCAATTAGAAGGGGTGCTGAATTAATGAATATACAAGACACAAAAAGTAAATTGATTCCTTGGTAATTCAATGTTGTTTATTCAAGGACTTATGAATTGCCCTGTGCTTTAGCACAGGGATAAAATGTACTTAATAAAAGGGCTTTAGCCCGATAATATTGGCTTTGGGGCTAAAGCCCTTTTTGGAGAAATTTTTTAACGCCGACCTAAAGGTCGGTGCAATTAAAAAACCTCTTAACTAAATGCAATTAATTTATAACAATAAAATAACCACTAAAACAATCTTAAACAATCTTAAACAATTTAAAAAAATAAAACCATGAGCGATTTACAATTCTCCATAAACGGAAAAAGCATTAACGCCACAAAATTTACTGGCAAAACAAGACAGTTTTTACATACCGTTGATGAGCCCGAAACGCTTGGTGGTACTGATGATGGGGCAAACCTAGTAGAATTTATTTTAGCAGGCTACGCAGGATGCTTAAATGTAGTAACCAATCTTATTGCTAAAGAATTAAATATTCCTATCAGTAATTTAAAAATAAACGTAACGGGCAATCTTAATCCTGCAAAGTTCTTAGGGTTGGATAATACAGAAAGAGCCGGTTTTAAAAATTTGGAAGCAACAATTGAAGTTGATTCTCCAGCAAATGAAGAGCAAATTGCGCTGCTTTTAAAAACGGTAGAAGAACGTTGCCCAGTAAATGACAATCTCAGCAACCCAACACCTATAAACGTTTTTATAAAAAATAACCAACCTGAATTAGTTTAATCTATGCATTCATTTATCAGTAAAGAAAAAACATTCACATTAGAAAGTGGTAAGCAACTTGAAAATCTCACAGTTGCTTACCACACTTATGGCGAATACAAAAAAGGCATTACGCCTGTAATATGGGTATGCCATGCGCTTACTGCCAACTCCGATGTGGCAGATTGGTGGGCAAATATATTTGGAGAAAATAAACTGTTAGACCCCGAAAAGTATTTTATTGTATGTGCCAATAATTTGGGTTCATGCTATGGTACTTCATCGCCAATCAGTTTACAAAATGGTGGTAATAAAAAATATGGAAAGGCGTTTCCTACTATTAGCATTAGAGATATTACCGCTGCCCATATTACGTTAAAAAATCATTTAGATATAGATGATATA
>JAYSWO010000007.1:0-2540 GCA_043717975.1 Ferruginibacter sp.
TAAAACGATACACAGATTTTATGAGGTATTCAATCAAAGTATAATTACCCAATTCGTAATGAGCTATTAATTGTAACAAGCGACTGTAACATTGTAAATCTGTTCTTAAGTCAACTTTCCAATAAATAATTTTATTAAGGTAATCTATAGCCGTACTGCTATCGCCGCTGCCAAAATACAAAGAAGCAATTTTATAATAAAAAATAAGTATACGGTGTTTATCCAAATACATGTCAAATTCATCTAACTGCCTTACCAATGCGGGTATCATGGCCAAGCCTTCGGTAAACGTACCTTCGGTAAAATGTAAATTTATTTTTGTGGTATATAAATAGGTAAATGTTTGTATTTTATTATTTTCATTATTTAGCACAATATCTTCTTGCGTAAATTTTTCAAATTTTTCAATGGTTTCCTTTAATTTTTTTGCGTTGCGTAGATTAAAATGCGCACCCATTAAATTATGCATGCCCTTTATATAGTGCATGGTTTCAATCTCAATCATATTAGGTTCTTCCGAAAATAAATCCACCCATTTTTGTGCATACCGATAGTACATTAAAAAATCTTGGCAAATAAATGCCTGCCAACAATGGCATTGGTACAAGTACAATTTTTCGTAAAATGTATTTACCAAGGCAGTGTTTTCTGCTAAACCATCTTTAAATATTTTTTTAATATTGTCTTCTTCTTTCTTTGTTCTAGCATGGCCATTTTTTATATACCACCCGTATAGTTTTAATGCTAAGCTCGAAAGTATATTTATGCTTGTAATTTTTTCTGCTGCATTTTTAGATTCTTCTCCTATCTCATCTGCCCTGTTTTCAATACTTCTGGTGAGGTATAGTGCCTCAATTTTCTTTTCAAAAAAAAGTACTTGTATTAAATACGTTATTTGATTATTGGCTGCAGCTATGCGTTTTGTTTTGTCTAGTATATTCAAACTTTGCAAGTACAGACCCTTGTTGTACAATATTCTGGCATGGTCCATTTGTTCATGCAGTTGCAAATCTATATTGTCCACATCTTTTATTAAACGCAAGCTATCTAAAATTTGCTTGTACAAATTGGCGCTGATATTAGACAATTGTTGCTTGCTAATAGCTGGGTTCTTTTTCAGTAACAACACTTCATTGTAATCCTCCATTTTATCTAATGCATCAAAAAGCTTTACCGTTTTTAAATTATCGGTTTCGGTATTTCTGTTGGCAAATAGTTTAAAATTTCGCTTTTCTGATTTTTTAAGCGATTTTATTAAGAGAAATAAGGCATTGTTAGAGCGATTAGGCATTGTAATAATTTATAGCTAAAAACCTTTGCTAGCTTATGTTTTAACATAAAATAGACTTTTTGTATGCTGTAAAAATAACGTAAAAATGAATGTGTATTGAAAATTAATCATCCTAACTTAGAAATAATCAGAAAGTGTAGAAAAAATATTTTCTCTTTTTTTAAACAATACAAAGTGCCATGAACACAAATAAAATTTTAATTTTTGATACAACGTTGAGAGATGGTGAGCAGGTACCTGGTTGTAAATTAAATACAAAAGAAAAAGTGGCTTTGGCACTTGAGTTAGAAAATTTAGGAGTAGATATTATTGAAGCGGGTTTTCCTATTTCTTCTGCTGGAGATTTTGAAAGTGTGGAAGCGATATCGAAAATTTTGAAAAACACAATAGTGTGTGGCTTAAGCAGAGCAGTAGAAAAAGATATTGAAACAGCCGCTGCTGCATTAAAGTATGCTAAGCGTCCGAGGATACATACAGGCATCGGCACATCTGACTACCACATCAAATCTAAATTTAATGCTACGCAAGATGAGATTTTAGCTCGTGCTATACAATGCGTACAATGGGCTAGAAACTTTACAGATGATGTGGAATTTTATGCAGAAGATGCTGGCAGAACAGACAATGAATATTTGGCAAGGGTAATAGAAGCTGTTATAAAAGCTGGCGCAACGACTGTAAACATTCCAGACACAACTGGTTATTGTTTACCGCATGAGTACGGAAATAAAATTGCATTTCTGGTAAACAATGTGCCCAATATTGATAAAGCGGTTATTAGTTGCCATTGCCACAACGACCTAGGATTGGCTACTGCAAACAGTATTGCAGGTATTATAAGTGGCGCAAGGCAAATAGAGTGTACCATCAACGGATTGGGAGAGCGAGCCGGCAATACATCGCTTGAAGAAGTGGTGATGGTGATAAAGCAACACAAAGAATTAAACTTTTATACAGATGTAAATGCAAAGTTGCTAAACCCAATGAGTAGAAATGTGAGCGATACGATGCGCATGCCTGTGCAACCGAATAAAGCAATTGTAGGCAGCAATGCATTTTCTCATTCATCTGGCATTCATCAGGATGGGTTTTTGAAAAATGCACAGACATACGAAATTATAAATCCAGATGAAGTGGGTGCTGATAGTTCTAAAATTATTTTAACTGCAAGAAGTGGTAGAAGTGCTTTGGCGTATAGATTTCAAAACTTAGGATTTGTATTTGATAGAAATGATATTGATGCATTGTA